>JAZBNV010000188.1:0-15186 GCA_036350795.1 Marinilabiliaceae bacterium | reverse complement strand
TTCAAATTTTTTACTGTTATCTTCCTTATCGAGCCAGTTGCGCCCGATCTTCCTGATTTCGTTGAAATGAATTTCATTATCGGCATACTCCTCGCGGGGTTCATAATAAATAATTTTTTCTATGGTTTTACAACTATCTATAACCTCCTCAAGCTTTTTGGCCTGGATGGAAGAAACAATAATAAATCTTGATTCTGAATGATTTAGCCTGAATTTTATCTCGTCGGGGCTTAGCTTTGCTGATAAGGGCACATTTACAGCACCAATATAGAGCATCCCCAGTTCTCCAATAACCCAGCTGTTGCATCCTTCGGAGAGAAGGCTCAGGCGATCTCCTTCCTTTATTCCCATCTGGAGCAGGCCGGCGGCAAATTCATGCACCTGTTTCCTTGTTTCAGCGTAGGTAGTACCTTCATATTTGTCGTGAAGTTTTTCCCACAGGTATACATTGTTGGAATATTTCTCGACATTTTCTTCGAAAAACCGGATAATAGATTTCATACTTCCTTTTTTTTGGCTTGATTGATTTATCAATCTAAGATAGGTATTTTTTCGAATTCATGTAAGCGGTAAAACCGATGTGAAGAGGTCTCTTATTATAAATTCGTATATTTGTTAAATTATTGGTAAGCGGAAATATAAAAACCATGCACAAGATGAGAAACATAGCAGTACTGGCATTAATTTTTCTTTTCTCTCTTTCATCATGCAAATTTATTAAGGAGAAAGGGTGGTTTGGTAAGAATAAGTCTGATACACTTATTGTGTGGCAGATCAGGCAGGATTCAATCAGGGTTGCCGATTCAATCAGGGCCGAGATACAGAAGGTGAAGATTGCGCAACAGGCTAAGCTTGATTCTTTAAAGGCGATAGAGGAAGAAAGACTTCTACTTGAGAACAGGTTCAGGTTTCATATTATTGTAGGGAGCTTCCTGACACCTGAATATGCTGCAGATCATGTTGATTATTACAGGTCTATGGGATATGATGCAACAATTGTACCTGATCGCCAGGCAAGGTTTAACCTGGTTTCGGCAGAAGTTCATGAATCACTTAAAGAGGCCATGAGAAGACTGGTTGCCTACCAGGATACCGTAGATTTCGAGGCCTGGCTTTATATTCGTGACTAGTACCTGCTTATTGTCTGATCCCTGTCGGGACCAACAGATACTATTGTAACAGGTAAGCCGGTTTCTTTTTCGATAATAAGAATATATTCCTTAAGGGAAGAAGGTAATTTATCATATTCCCTGATGGATGAAATATCCTCTTTCCATCCCTTAATCTCAATATAATCCGCTTCGCCGATACTATTATGGTCGAATGGTACTTCTTCTGTTTTTTCTCCATTATTTATATAGGAAGTACAGATTCTTATTTTATCAAAACCCGATAGTACATCTGCCTTGGTCATAAATAGACGGGTAACACCATTTATCATGCACGAGTACTTAAGCGCGGGAAGATCGAGCCATCCTGTCCGGCGTGGCCGGCCTGTGGTTGAGCCATATTCGAAGCCCTGGTCGCGCAGCTTCTGCCCGGTTTCATTCTCCTGCTCGCTCGGGAAGGGTCCGCTGCCAACCCTTGTGCAATAGGCCTTGAAGATCCCGAATATTTCGCCGATAGATCTTGGTGAAACCCCCATTCCGGTGCACGCTCCGGCACTTACAGTGTTTGATGAGGTTACAAAGGGGTAGGACCCGAAATCTATGTCCAGCATTGTTCCCTGCGCACCTTCGGCAAGTATTCTTTTATTATCCGATAATTGCCTGTTTATGTAATACTCACTGTTGATTATCCTGAATTTCTGTATCTCTTCTATACCTTCGAACCAGCCCTCCTCATATTCGCTGAGGCTGAATTCAAGATCATAGTTTTTGAGTACATCAAGATGTATTTTAACATGATTATCGTAGAGATCTTTGTAGTTTTCTTTCAGGATGTCGCCCACTCTTAAGCCATTCCTGCTGGTTTTGTCGGTGTAGGCCGGGCCTATTCCTTTAAGGGTGGAGCCAATTTTAGAACTTCCTTTCGCTTTTTCGTAAGCGGTGTCGAGAATACGGTGGGTTGGCAAAATAAGATGTGCCTTGGATGAAATACAGAGTTTTTCTGCAATATCAGGAACCTCTTTTTTCAGTGTGTCGATCTCTTTTTTAAATACAGAGGGGTCTAATACAACGCCATTACCAATTACATTCGATTTTCCATCATGAAATATGCCGGATGGAATGGTATGCAGAATAAACTTTTTCCCGTTAAATTCGAGGGTGTGACCTGCATTTGGCCCTCCCTGGAATCTTGTAATAATGTCATATTCAGGAGTTAGGGTGTCGACTATTTTTCCCTTGCCTTCATCTCCCCACTGTAGTCCCAGCAGCACATCAATCTTATTCATAAGCAATAGTGATATATTAAAAAAGGAGCAACAAAATAAGCCTTTTTTTCAAAAAAATCCATAAGGATAAGGATGTTGTTGATAAATATTATTCAGTCCTGTTTCTTACTCTCTTCCGATTCCTTGCTTATTCCGTAAATGTAGAGTGAATGATAAAGTGGTCTGAAATTATTAAGCTCGCAGGCAGTTTTAATTATTTCATGAATTCTCGGATCGCAGAATTCTATTACTTTCCCTGTTTCCGTATCAATAAGGTGATCGTGCTGACCGCATTGATATGCTCTCTCGAACTGGGCAATGTTTTTCCCGAACTGGTGCTTTATAACCAGGTTGCAGTCAAGCAATAACTCTATGGTATTATAAAGAGTAGCCCTGCTTACCCTGTAGTTCTTGTTCTTCATAAATATGTAGAGCGATTCAATATCAAAATGCCCGCTGCGCGAATAGATTTCATCCAGGATTGCGTAACGCTCAGGTGTTTTCCTGTGACCCTTCTTTTCAAGGTATTCAGTAAAGATCTGCTTTACTGTTTTCCTCGTTTCGTCGCTTATCATAATTTAATCCAGATTAAAATAATAAAATTAATCGTTTTTTAATTAACTGGCAACTTTGCGCCTATTGTAATAAGCATTAAAGAATCAGGAGAAGTCTTCGACACGTTTTACATTATCAACGCCCCTGATGCCCTGGAGCTTGGAAATTACGTTGTTAAGATCCTTAGTATGATGAACATAAAGGTCGATGGTGCCCTCAAATATGCCTTCGTGTACAGTAATATTAACATTTCTCATGTTCACATTCAGCTCACCAGAAATTATACCTGTAACTTCGCTTACTATGCCTATGCGGTCGATACCATTTAGTTCAATCCTTGCCAGGAAGGAGACAATTTTGTGAATGGTCCATTTTACCGCTATAAGCCTGTTTCCTTCGCTCGACATCAGCCTTATGGCTACCGGACACTTGGGTTTGTGTATAATAAGAGAATCGTCCTGCGAGATATAACCCACAACTTCGTCGCCCGGAATAGGTTTGCAGCACTTTGCTATTTCATACGACTGTTTTTCATCATCTATGTTTTCTCTTATAATATAGGGTTCGCGCTTATCAATCGCAGGTTCTTTCTCACCCGAATTCTTTTCAGTTTTATTTCGCGACGCAAACCTGAGTTCCCAGTATTTTACAATTTTGCTTGTCGGGGTTTGTTTTACAACCTTTTTAAGGTTATCGATAGAGATCAGACCCGCACCTACTTTTGAGTAAAGTTCCTCTGCTGTAACTACATCATAGGCTAAAAGCATTTTTTTGAATATATCTGAAGTGGCTTCTACATTTAGCTCTTTAAGCCTGCTTTCAACTTCCATGCGCCCCTTCTCCAGGATATCTTTTGATTCTGACCTTACTGCCTGTTTTATTGATGATTTAGCTTTTGCTGTGACCGCAAATTTAAGCCACTCCTTATCTGGTTTGGATTTTTCGCTTGTTATTATCTCAACCTGATCGCCACTCTGAAGCTTCGTGCTCAGAGGCATCAGTTTGTAATTAACCTTGGTGCCTATTGCATTATTACCAACTTCAGTATGAATCTCATATGCAAAGTCAAGGGCTGTTGCTCCCTTTGGCAGGGTAATTATATTACCCTTGGGAGTAAAAACCATTATTTCTGACGAAAACAGATTCATCTTGAAGTCGTCAAGAAATTCGATAGGATCCTGGTTCGGATTTTCAAGCATTTCCCTGATCTTCTTGATCCATTTATCAAGTTCGCTTTCCTGTGCCGAGTCGCCCTTATACTTCCAGTGTGCGGCATAGCCCCGTTCTGCGAATTCATCCATCCTTCTGCTCCTGATCTGAACCTCAACCCATCTTCCGTGTGGACCCATTACAGTAAGGTGAAGGGCCTCGTATCCGTTTGCCTTTGGTCTGCTTATCCAGTCGCGCAGGCGATCGGGTTTTGGCATGTAGATATCAGTAATGGCAGAGTAGATATTCCAGCAGGTTGTTTTTTCATTTATATTCTTCTGTGTCTCAAAAACAATCCTGACGGCGAGGATATCATATATCTCCTCGAAGGGGACATTCTTGGTCTGCATCTTTTTCCAGATGGAATATATCGATTTTGGCCGCCCGTTTATATCAAACCTGATTCCGTTTGCTTCAAGTTTCTCAATAATTGGCAGCGAAAAGCGGTTTATCATTGCCTGGTTACGCTTTTCACCATGTTTGAGTTTTCTTGCTATTTCGTCGTATATCTTTGGGTGACGGTATTTAAGGCTTAAATCTTCAAGTTCGGTTTTTATGGCAAAGAGTCCCAGCCTGTGGGCCAGGGGCGCATAGAGGTAAATAGTTTCTCCGGCAACCTTCATCTTCTTTCTCTCCGGAAGCGAATCCAGGGTTCTCATATTATGAAGCCGGTCAGCCGTTTTTATCAGTATAACACGAAGATCGTCGGATAGTGTCAGAAGCATCTTCCTGAAGTTTTCTGCCTGCAGGGAGTTTGTTTCATTATTATATGTTCCGGAGATTTTTGTAAGGCCATCAACAATCGACGTTATCTTATCTCCGAAATGCCGCCTGATGTCTTCAAGTGTATATTCGGTATCTTCCACTACGTCGTGCATGAGGGCACTGGCTATGGATTTAGCACCAAGACCAATCTCATGGTTCACAATCTTCGCTACCTCTATCGGATGAATTATATAGGGCTCACCCGACCGACGGCGCATATTGTAATGTGCTTTGTTAGCCAGATCGAATGCCTTGCCAATTAACTCCCTGTCTTCAGGTTTATTGCACCTTAGAAGATTTTTAAGAAGAGATTCGTATTCACTATTAATCAGCGCAAAATCTTCCTCGGTGAAAATATCTTTCTTCCCCATATATTCCTAAAATCGCTGACTACAAATATAATACTAATACAGGCAATAATAATGCTAACATCAGGCATTATTAGTTTTTAAGTATTGTAACCGTACCATTCTTTTCTATGATTCTTCCTCCGGGGCTTTTGACTCTTAAAAACCAGAGATATACATCAGGTCGCAGTTTTTCGCCGCCGGCAGTACCGTCCCATATACCCGGGTAGCTGTTTGTTTCGAAAAGCCTGATACCCGATCGGCCTGTTATAATAAAGTAAAACTCAACAGGAGTGAAAGACAAATGAGGATAGAATTCATCATTTACAAGGTCGCCATTGGGCGTGAAAGCATTTGGCATCCATACAAGAGGTTCCAGGTAAATACATACTGTATCGCTGGAGGCAAGATATGAAGAGGTATGCGGGTTATTACCTTCAACAGCTTCAATATAATAGCAGATATGGTCATCGTTAGCTGTAAATGCGAAATTTGACAGCTTATCAAGGTATACAGTATCGGCAGGATTGTTTGTTGCTATCAAATTCTCTGTGCCCTTTTCAATCCTGTAAATCCTGTATTCATTAAGACCTCCGTTAAACTGGTAATAAGCTGACCATCTTAGCATCAGACTCTCATTTACTCTCTCTGCCACCAGGTCCATTGCTGTTATAAGGTTCGAATAGACAAGTGCTTCGCTACAACTATTAACTGCTGCTGCCCTGTAATAAAGAGGTTTTGCCTCTGTATTCTCATCTGTATAGCTAAAGGTAAACGGACTTGAGTAAAGAGTTGTTACAGGAGTAAAAGGACCATCCCGGTATGGAGATGATTCAATTCTTATATCCCTTATCTCAGAATTCTCATCGTAGGTAAAGGAGAGCTTGCTTGTATTTTCCGAAACACTGGCATAGTTGCCGTTTATCCATGCCGGTGGCCGGGGAATAAAGGTTTGTATGCATGCCTGGTTTGAGCTGGAAATCCGGCCTCCTTCAATAAGAGCGGAAACAGTAAAACAATAGGTCATTGAAGTTTTAAAGTCGCTGAAAGTAAATGAATTTTCAGTGTTGCCCGTACTTCCTATCTCAGTGGGTTCGGATCCATTTACAGAGCTGTAGATTTTATATTCTGTAACAAGATGCGGTTCACTCCGGTAGGGATTCCATTCAATAATGATTTCATGCCGGCAGGTATCCAGGCTGCACTCAGAAAAGACAGTGTTAAGCGGATTTGAAAGCGGACTGGTATTGTTAGAAGAATCGATTGCTGCTATTACATACTCCATTATAAAGCTGTTTGCATACGATACAGTATAAGTATAAGATGTGGCGTAAGGATTATAGATTGTATCAAAAGCAATTCCTTCTCCTTCAGAATACCTGTAGATAACATAGCCTGCCACATCTGCCGATCCACCCGGGGTCCAGTTCAGGGTTGAAAAGCCACTCAGCGGATCCACCGTAACCAGGTCAAGCACAGGAGCCAGCGGACGCTCAGTATCCTGGCAAAAGGCACCATGCCCTGTTAACACAAGAATAATATACAGGATCAGAAGTTTATAATGTAAGGCCCGTTGCATAGCACAAACTTAATCAAAAAAAAAGTCCCTCTCACTCTTAGAATGTTTCTATATTTGTACCTATGCTAACGGGTAAGACTATCGATAAAGTACTCAGCTGGAGAAAAAGAAAGATTCCTGATCAAACATTTATAATTATTTTAAGTGCTCTTATCGGTATTATAGTTGGTCTGGCTGCGGTTATAATAAAAAACCTGGTCCATTTTATCCAGGAACTTGTACGCTGGGGCTTTAATCTTGAAGATTATAATATTTTTCTGCTTATACTTCCAATAACAGGCGTACTGGCAACTGTAATATTTACACGGTATATCCTGAAGCGCAATGTTGGTCATGGGATACCGAGTGTACTATACGCAATATCAAAGACTAACGGAAGAATTAAGCCTCATAACACCTTCTCCTCGATTATCAGCAGTGCTCTTACAGTAGGCTTTGGCGGATCAGTAGGTCTGGAAGGTCCAACCGTTGCTACAGGAGCAGCACTGGGGTCAAATATAGGACGTGTTCTGAAGTTGAGTTACAAGCAGATTCTTACAATGCTTGGCTGTGCAAGCGCAGGGGCAATGGCAGCAATATTTAAGGCACCAATAGCAGGTACTATTTTTGCCCTGGAAGTAATAATGCTCAATCTTACGATGTCATCACTTGTTCCACTGCTGATTTCGAGCGTAACGGCCGCCCTTACATCCTATCTTTTTCTGGGCCAGAATGTACTTTATAATTTTACACTGAGCGAAGGTTTTGTGGTTGGCGATGTTCCTTTCTATATTTTCCTCGGAGTTTTTACCGGGCTGGCATCTGTATATTTTACTAAGATGTACATTTTTATTTCGGGGAAGTTCGAACATATAAAAAAATGGGGTAACCGTTTGCTTGCCGGAGGTCTTCTTCTTGGTCTGATGATATTCCTTGTACCCTCTCTTTATGGTGAAGGTTATTCTGGTATTAATAATGCCCTGAGTGGTAATTATGGCTACCTTTTTGAAGGTTCACTATATTTTGGAATGAAAGACAGTGTGCTTGTGATGATGGGAGTGCTTGTCTTTCTGATCCTGTTCAAGGTAGTGGCAACCTCTGTAACCTTCAGTTCAGGAGGGGTGGGGGGGATATTTGCACCCACCCTGTTTATGGGAGCACATGCAGGCTTGTTATTTGCATTAATCTTCAACAGGCTGGGTTTCGATCTTGAGCTAAGTAATTTTGCACTTGTTGCCATGGCTGGCATGATAGCAGGTGTAATTCATGCTCCGCTTACAGCAATCTTCCTTATTGCAGAAATTACAGGAGGTTATGCCCTGCTGATGCCATTGATGATAACTGCCGTTATATCCTATGCATTTACACGCGTATTTGTAAGTAACTCTGTATATACCTACCAGCTGGCAAAAAGAGGAGAACTGATAACCCACGACAAGGATAAAGCTGCTCTTACACTTATGGATGTAGGGAGTCTTATAGAATCCAATTTCAATACTATCAATCCTGACGCTACCCTGGGAGAGCTGGTAGAGGTTATATCAGGATCGGTGCGAAATGTATTTCCTGTTGTGGACACAAAGAATAATTTCCTGGGCGTGGTGTGGGTTAACGATATACGACATATAGTTTTTAAACCTGAACTTTATAAAAAAACCTATGTAAGGGACCTGATGTTTATGCCATCTCCAACAGTATCTCCTGATGAGTCAATGGAAGATGTGGCTCATAAATTCCAGACTTCCTCGCATTACAACCTGGCTGTGATTAAAGATGGTAAATACCTGGGTTTCGTTAGCAGGGCAAATGTTTTCTCCAAGTACAGGTCGATGATCAGGAATTTCATGGAGGACTAGAAAAATGAAGTGGAAAAGAGGAGTTAGGCTATTAAATAGTTTTCTGAAATGGAGAGTCAGGAATGTTGATCAGCGACGTTTCCTCTACCTGCTTAGTTTTATTGTTGGCTTATTGAGTGCCATGGCTGCTGTTTTATTAAAAAACTCAATTCATTATATACAACATGTTCTTACACAATGGATTGACAGGGGAGCAGGAAATTACCTCTACCTTGCTTACCCCCTTGCCGGGATTACCCTGACTTACCTTTTTGTTAAATATATTGTAAAAGATAATATAGGGCATGGTATCAGCAGGATTTTATTTGCAATATCAAAAAGGAACAGCAGGATTAAGTCTCATAATAACTGGACCTCGATGGTTGCAAGCTCATTGACCATCGGGTTTGGCGGATCGGTTGGAGCGGAGGCACCTATAGTTCTTACAGGTGCTTCAATCGGATCGAATATCGGGAGGATTATGAAAATGAGCTACCGTAATATCACTCTTCTTGTTGGCTGTGGTGCAGCTGGGGCTGTATCAGGTATCTTTAATGCACCGATAGCAGGTATTGTATTTACCCTCGAGATCCTGATGCTTGACCTTACGGTGGCTTCTATTGTTCCCCTGCTTATCTCCTCTGTTACAGCAACTACAGTTTCCTACTTTCTGATGGGTAAAGGTTCCCTGTTCTCTTTCTCGCTCAGCAGCGGATTTGAACTCTCATCTATTCCCTGGTTCTTAATCCTGGCATTCTTTTCAGCTTTCCTGTCGCTTTACTTTACCAGGACAACCATGTTTTTTGAAAGTTTGTATGAAAAAGCAGGTAAGGGGCTTATAAGATTAATTGTTGGAGGTATCGTGCTTGGAATACTGATATTGTTCTTTCCTCCGCTTTATGGCGAAGGCTATGAAATAATAAATGCTTTGCTGAACGGGAATACACAGATGCTCTTTGAGAATTCTGTTTTCACTGCCCTTGCAGATAAATGGTGGTTTATTCTTATTTTCCTTACTTCGCTCAGCCTTCTTAAATCGGTGGCCAGCAGCACTACCAATGGAGCCGGAGGGGTAGGAGGTATATTTGCACCTTCATTATTTGTTGGTGGAGTTAATGGTTTTTTCGTGGCCCGCCTTATGAATTCACTTTTTGATGCAGGTCTGGATGAAAGTAATTTTACCCTCGTGGGAATGGCAGGTGTAATGGCGGGTATAATGCATGCCCCGCTTACTGCAATCTTTCTTATTGCTGAAATAACAGGAGGATATGGTTTGCTGATCCCGATTATTATCACTTCCACCATATCCTATATGATAGTGATGGGTTTTGAAAGGCATTCAATATATCATAAAAGACTGGCCAGGAGAGGTGAACTGATTACCCACCATAAAGACAGGGCAGTGCTGGCGCTTATGGACTGGACAAAGGAGATTGAAACAGATTTACTTAGCGTAAAATCAGGCGATACACTTGAAACTCTTGTTCAGGTAATTTCGAAGTCGAACAGAAATATCTTCCCGGTAGTTGATGAACTGGGCATACTTGAGGGAGTTGTACTGCTGGACGATGTGAGAGAGATAATGTTTAACCAGGATGAGTATACTTCAATCATTGTAAGCGACCTGATGATAATGCCACCATCTTATATTGACCGCAGGGAAAAGGTTGATACAGTTATGGAAACATTCAGAAAAACTGGCGCCTGGAATCTTCCGGTGCTGGAGGGTGGTAAATACCTTGGCTTTGTGTCAAAGTCAAGAATCTTCGAGTCGTACAGGGAATTACTTATGGAAGTATCTGAAGATTAAACCGGGCTGTCTGTCATAAAGAACTCCAGTTTTCCTCCTTCCCTTATATCCGAGTGCTTAAAGAAAGGATTTTCCAGTATTTCACCATTTAGCCTTAATTCTTTTACATATTTATTGTCTGGTGAATTATTGTGAACAAGTATCTCGAAATTACCATTTCCGCTTCTTATAAAGGCCCTGTCAATCATAGGACGGCCGATTGTATAAACGGCTTCGCCGGGGCAAAGCTGGTAGAAACCCAGTGCACTTAATACATACCATGCTGACATCTGTCCGCAGTCTTCGTTTCCAATTATTCCTGCCGGCTCAGGCAGATAGAATTCTTTCAATATGCGGTCAAGGATCTCCTGTGTTTTATATGGTGCATTAGTCCAGTTATAAAGGTAAGCCATATGATGACTGGGTTCATTACCATGTGCATACTGACCTATCAGGCCTGTTATATCGCCTGATGCACCTTCGCCGTCGAGCCTTGAATCTGTTGTAAAAAGGGTGTCAAGCAGGGTTTCGTACCTGTCAATACTACCATAAAGCTCAGCTATTTTATCCATGGCGTGAGGAGTAAAGAAGCTCCACTGCCAGGCGTTTCCTTCAACATAATCTCCTTCAACATGATCTGCATACCATGGATTAAAGGGGCTGACCATTGAACCATCATAATTTTTTCCTCTCATTAAACCTGTTCCGGGATCAAAGTAATACCTGTAAGCTTCACTCTTTTTATAAAATTCAAGTGCTCTGAGAGAATCGCCTGCTGCTTCTGCAATCTTTGCCACGCACCAGTCGTAGTAAGCCATTTCAACTCCGTACGACACACTTTTTATCAGCGAGTCTGCAGGACACCAGCCCAGGTTCTCCTTAAACCTGATATGATCTGTCATTATGGCTGAGGCCAGGTCCCTGTCGAGGACAGAATAAATATCCGGCTGCCAGGTAGAACTTGCTAAAGCGGCTTCAAGCCACTTATCAAGATTTGCAGGGGCAAGATCCTTTGCAAGAGCATCAGCCAGCACCGCTACGGCAGGATATCCAACCATAGTTCCCGTATAATTCGATGCCAGTGGCCATTTCGGTAAAATTCCACCCTCCAGGTATTTCTGAACCAGTGCTTCGCTCCATACTGCGGCCATTTCAGGGTCGCTTATTGTGATTAAAGGATGAAAGGCCCTGAAAGTGTCCCAAAGTGAAAAGGCTGTGTAATTAACACTGCCGCCGGGGGCCTGCATTATTTCATTATTCATTCCCCTGTACCTGCCATCAATATCCTGGTATATAAAAGGTGCCATTTTAGTATGGTAAAGTGCAGTATAAAAATTCGTTTTTACAGAGCTGTCCTGCGTTTCAATTCTGATACCACCGAGTGCCTGCCGCCATATTTCCTCTGCTTCTGCCTTAACAAGATCGAAGTCCCAGCCGGGTATTTCTGAAAGCATATTATTCTTTGCTCCTTCGGGATCTACAGGGGAGATAGCAACTTTAAGCAGAAGGGGTTTGTCAGATTCCTTAAACTCAAAAAATATACTTGCATCTTTACCCGAAAAAGATGTTTCCCTCCCTGCTTTGCCATCGAGTACTGTAGCTGCGAGATTAAACTCTTCAGAGAATTCAATATAATATGCCACTACATGCTTACGGGCCCATCCGCCTGAAGTACGTACACCTTTTACAGACTTCTTATCTATAATCTCGAATTCATTGGCAATGGTCCTGCCTCCCCACGAAGCCTGAAGCACATGAGACAGGTTGAGCATAATGTTCCTGCTTTCTTTTCCGGAAAAAGTATACCTGTGAAAACCTGTTCTCAGCGAGCTTGTAAGCTCAGCCTTAATATTATAATTATCAAGGATAACTGAATAATAGCCCGGTGATGCCTGCTCTGATTCTTTTCTGAAAAAGGCCAGGGGGACAGTATCAGTATTACCGGTGAAAGGCAGAATGGCAATATCGCCCATATCGCCGATCCCTGTTCCGCTCAGGTGGGTATGGCTGAAGGCATATATTGCTGTATCGTCGTAATGGTATCCACTGCTTGCATCCCAGCCATCAAGGTGAGTGTCGGGCGAAAGCTGCACCATACCATAAGGCAGGGTGGCACCCGGGAAGGTGTGACCATGAAAGCCGGTCCCGATAAAAGGGTCAACATAATCCAGGATATTTTCGGATTGCCGGGGGCTCTTACATGAGAATGCTGCAAGGAGGAAAAGGAGCAGGAGAGCACAACAGTTTGTAGTGTGTTTTTTCATTTCTGAGAGCTTTTTATATAAAAAAAGGAGGATCCCTTTACGGTTTCCTCCTTAATTAAGTGATTCAGCTGAGTCTCGAACTCAGGACCCCATCCTTAAAAGGGATGTGCTCTACCAACTGAGCTACTGAATCTCCTGTAACCTTTTATAAAAGGCGATGCAAAAATAGTCAGTTTTTTTTTATTATCAAATATGAGACGAAAAAAGATTGGATAAAAAAAACCCCGTCGTAACGGGGCTTTTTCCTGATCATATTTAATGGTATTATAAGGTCATTATCTCGATAGTTAATGCATCTTCGCTACCATCAAAGCTCTCAACACGTCCGGTTACTTTCATCATACCGTAGGTGTCGTTTGTTGTTTTAAAAATAAAGATATCGCCAACAGCGGCATCAGATACAGCTGTAACCTTTGCGCCGGCAGCAAAATCTGCCATAATTGTAACAACGTTATTCTCATCATAGGTCGCGTCGTCCGACACAACGAATTCAGCACCATTGCCCGTAAAGCCTATTGAACTACCAACAACATTTGTGAAACCAAGCTGACCGGCAGTTGCAAATTCAAGCTCATCCAGGTCGTAGGGATCAACATCTGCTGAAGTGAGATCAATTGTAGTGGTAGTTTTGAAACTATACTTTCCGATAACAATTTTATCACTTACTACAGCTGTTAATGTTCCTGCAGTAGCAGTACCAACAATATAGATGGTATCTCCATAGCTATAATCACTACCAACTATCTGTAAGTCATCTTCCAGATCAAGTCCGGTTGTTACAACAGCGGTTCCGGCTGCTCCAACTTTAAGCGACATACTTACATCATCAACAGTTGCGTTGGCAGTTATTATTTCCCAGGCAATATCATGCTCGGTGTCATTCTCAACAACACCCGATGGTACATCAAGATCCCAGGGAGAAAGGTTCCTTATATATGCTGCCTCGTTTGCCTTGTTTCCGTCCCACTCATAATGGAAGCCTATATAATTGTTGCTTCCTGCACTGGCTATTTCCATAGCAGCAAGAGATGCATCCAGCTGGCCTGTACCACCGGTGATGCTTACTGTAGCACCAACATTGGTAGCAGAAGAGTATACATCAACAGAGCTTATTGAAGCATCGGTAGTGATGTCAATAATAACCCTGTCGAGTTCAGTAAAGGCGATAGTTGCAGCACTCATACCTGTTCCACCTTTTTTAAGGTCACCGTCGTATTCGGTAGCAGAGTAGTAGAGAGGATAAGTATCGATGGCTACACCTTTCTCAGTATTTTTCTCGCACGACATGAGAATAAATACGGATGCTAATATTAATAATAAAGTCTTTTTCATAATAGTAACTTTTTCAAGGTTTATTATTTCGCAGGTGTATTATCTGCTACATCCCACCACACTCTTTCACTGATATCGGCCCTTGCAGGTACATTATCTGCATTATAGACTTTCTCGGAGGTTGGGTAGGGGAATATCTGTGGGAAGCTGCCGCTTAAAACACTATTGCCGGCCAGTTCCAGGTTCAGATGTCCGTTGCCCAGTCTTCTCCAGTCGTTAAACGGCTCATATGTACCGGCCATGGCAATCCATTTCTGGTACATAACTTCGGTTAACAGAGCAGCACCTGTACCTATACCGTCAACATAAGTATCATAAGCAGTTTTCCATGCTGCATTGCTAACACCCATTTCGCTTAGTGAAAGTGCTACTCCGGCTTTAAGAGCAGTTTGTGCCGGTACAACATTACCTGCATCTGCTTCAATTTCTGCAATAATAAATTGCATTTCAGCAGCTGTTGCAAAACGTACCGAAACTCCCCGGCCCAGTCCGTCGGTTACTCCTCCAAGGAAGGGTCCGATTGCCGATTCAGCTCCTGTACCGCCCTGTCCGGGAGCAAGTCCGACATACGCACCACCTGCTTTCCATGCAATTTTTGGTAGTCTTGGGTCGCCGTCAGCTTGAAGTGCATCGATCAGGGTTGAGCACATTACTATATCATTCCTTTCGTCATCGAACTGATACATAGGGTTATATGCATTAGGATCGTTGGCGTCGAAAGGACAGTTGAAGTTATTGGCATTTGAGGTCATCGCAGCCTGGGCATATGTTTTAGCCGATCCGTAAGTCCCGTTTACCTCAGAACTTGTTAAGGCGATTTTTGCCCTCAGGGCGTTTGCAGCAGCAATCCATTTTGCTGTGCTTCCCTTGTAGATCATATCGCCATTGCTTGCGAGCGGTACAAGACTTGTTGCTCCCAGGTTTGTTATAGCTTCCGATAGCAAACCGTCAAGGGCAGCGTAAATAGTTGACTCCTCATCAAAAGCAGGAGTATAATTATCAGCCCCCTGAAGAGCTTCACTATATGGTATAGGCCCAAAGAGGTCAACTCCCATTTTAAGGGTCAGAGCCATCATTACCTGGGCAGCTCCTTTCCATGCAGGAGATTCTTCTTCATCTGCTTTATTCATTAGTACAACACAGTCCATCAGCGTTCCG
>JAZBNV010000187.1:0-18580 GCA_036350795.1 Marinilabiliaceae bacterium | reverse complement strand
CGACTGAACGAAACCTATGGTTTCGCCGTCCTTAGCAAGAGTATAATCCACCACATCCATAAAGCTGTGGCTGCTTTTTGTTACGGGGTTATAGATTACGAGTTCAGTTCCATCGGCTTTTGCCCCGTTTCTGCCTCCCCCCCTGGGAGCCTGGGCTTTCTCTTCTGCAGGAGTAACATTCTCTTCTCCTTCCTGCTTTTCTTTCTTTTCTTTTTTTTCCGGCAGGGGCTTTTCCATCAGGTAAGCAATCCATGATCCTTTCTTCTCAAAGACTTTGAAAGATTTCACCCTTTCAACTGTCAACATTTCGCCATCAGGAATAAGCTTTATGCCCAGGTTGTTCTTTGGCATCTCATCAGGCTTTTTCTTATCCTTCTTTGCCTGGCGGGTAACATCAAACTCCGGCTTTATCAGAAAGGCAAAAAAATCATTCCCAGCCGAAAAGTCGGAGCTGAATCCTCTGTCAAACTTCTCCTGGGATTTCTTTTTAACATTATAAAGGTACAGGGTACCGTCGCCCTCCTGGGGGTTAATCTCGTACTTAATCCACTCACCATTGTCGGTAATTGATTGTTGCCGGAGGCTTTTCCAGCCATCGTAATCATCATGAGTCAGTGGCTTCTTCTGCCCGAACAAGGCTAGGGGCAAAAGAAATAAAACTAATAAGCTAAATTTTCTAAATTTCATTTTATCAGGAATTATTAAATTTTCATAAACTTATAAAAAAGTGGATTCAATATTAGATTACATAATATGTTATACATCAAGTTTCCTGTATATTGAAGGAAAAACGTGGTTTTTAATATACTGGAAAAGTATTTTTATTTAAATTAGGGTATAATATTTTTTATGAGACTTGCCGAATGGACAGACAGAAAGGATATTATTGACATAATAGTGTCAAGGTTTGAGAATATTCCCGGAACTATCTGGCTGGTAAGAGAAAAAGCCAATAAGAAGAAGGCTATAAGCTGCCTTGCCAGCTATGTTTTTCTCAAATCATATAACAGGGCCGGTGCATGGATCTCTGATAATAATATGGGTATGGCCCTGTGCTACAGGTATAACAAAAAAAGTTTCTCGCTTAGAGAATTATGTTGCCTTGTAAAGTTTACCCTTGTATATGGGTCGCTCGGTAAAATTAAGGATTTCATCTACCGCGAGAGCTATCGCAATAAGCAAAGACCCCCTGATGGTAATTATCTTTACTGGTGGTTTTTCGGTGTAAAAAAAGGTGGAGGCAGAGCCGGTTTTGAAATTTCGAAGGAGATAATTGAATATTCTGAAAAGGTGGAGTTGCCTGTTTACCTTGAAACCACGCTCGAGAAAAATATGAAAGTTTATCAACGATACGGATATAAGTTATACCACTACTGGGAAGAACCTGAAAAAGACATCAGGTTCTGGTTTATGAAAAGGGAGCTTACTTAAAAAACCCTTACCTCCCTTTGTATTTAATATCTCCTCCAAGAATTGTATAAACTACCTTCGTTTCTGGAATCTCTTCCGGATCAATAAGCGTAATATCCCTGTCGATTATTGTAAAATCTGCATACTTGCCCCTTTCAATAGAGCCCAGTATATCTTCCTGGAAAGCGGCATATGCTGCCCATATGGTAAATCCCCTGATTGCTTCCTCAATTGTCATAGCCTGTTCACTGTTAAACACAGCTTCAGGCTTATCCCCGGGCAGTTTTCTTGCCACGGAAGCATAAATACCCAGGAAGGGATTTACAGATTCAACAGGAAAATCAGAACCTGCAGGAATTATCAGGCCTGCATCCAGCAGTGCTCTCCATGCATATGAATATTTTGATCTTTCCCTGCCTATCCTGTCTTCGATCATATTCTTATCAGATGTACAGTGAGTAGGCTGCATGGAGGGAATTACCTTCATTGATGCAAATCTTTCAATATCTTCGGGCTTAAGTACCTGGGCATGCTCAATCCTGAGCCGGTGATCCTCCCCCTGGTATTCTTCAAGTGCCTCTGCATATGAATCCAGGCATAGCGAGTTACCCCTTATACCAATGCAGTGGGTTGCCACACTCATATTATTTGCCAGTGCAGCTTTTGTTACTTCAGTAATATATTCCGGGCTGATCCTGAGTATCCCTGTATTGCCAGGATCATCGTCATATTCCTCAAAGAATGCAGCGCCCCTCGAACCAAGTGCGCCATCGAAGAATAGTTTTACAGTCTTTACACAGAGCATATTATCAGCATACGACTCCAGGCGGTTCTCCTTAAACCAGGCATTCAAATCACTTACCTGGAATCTCGGTTTCTCCTGTTCACCAAGCATGGCATTAACCCTTACAAAAAGCTTCCCCTTATCTGCCATCTCTTTAAAAACATTTATCTCCTTCGGGCCCACGCCTGCTTCATGAACTCCTGTAAGACCATTTTCTGAGCACAACTTTGCTGCCATTTCCAGCTTATCTGCCAGGTATTCTTCGCTGTCGCCGGGTAAAAGACTCTTAGCCATATTCATCGCCTGGTTAACCAGTACCCCGGTGGGCTCGCCATCCTGTCCTTTTACAATTATTCCCCCCGGAGGATCAGGAGTCAGGGCAGTTATTCCTGCCAGCTCCATCGCCCGCTTATTAACGAAAGCCGAATTGCCATCTACTCTCTTAAGATAAACCGGATTATCAGGCGAGATCTCGCTCAGTTGCCGGTGCTGGGGGAATGCCTTGCCTGGCCACAGGGTGTGGTCCCAGCGCCCTCCTACTATCCATTCTCCGGGCTTGCTCACTGCTACTTTCTCCTTTACTTTTCCCAGCATCTCTTCAAAGCTCCTGCATCCGCTTATCTCCAGGTTTACCAGCTCATCGCCCAGGCTTACAAGGTGAGCATGTGCATCAATAAGACCAGGCAACACGGTAAGTCCCTCAGCATCTATTATTTCTGTCGAGTCTCCAATAAATGCTTCAGCATCTTTGTTTGATCCTACAAAAATTATCCGGCCGTTTTTTACTGCAACAGCTTCACTGAACGAAAATTCGTTATCCACAGTTACAATCTTACCCTGGTAAATAAGCATATCGGCCTTTTCATTTCCGCCACATGATATCAAAAGGCAAAGGGTCGTACATATGAAAATAAAAATATTCCTCATCTTAAATTACTGTTATAGTTTACAGTCACCTAAGATAAGGAATGTATTTCTTAGCGTTCAACAGATGTTCCCTTCTTTTTTTCAGGTTTCTTCTCCTTTGCGCTAAAACCCAGTTTCTCAATTGAACGTTTTACTTTTTCGGTATCGGTTTTATCGTTCCTGAAAGTAACCTTAACTTCCCTGGTATCAAGATTACATTTTACATCCTTAATCCCTTTCTCCAGGGGGAGCGAAGCCATTATTGTGTTTACACAATTATCGCAGGTAATAGAAGTCTCAAATGTTACTTCTGCCAGCTTTTTCTTGTCCTGTGCCGACAGTGTCATTGTTAATAAGACAGTGATTGAAATTAATAGTAGCTTTTTCATACAGTAAGTTTTTTGAACAAGGCCGGAGCGCAGCATCCTGCATCCGGACTCTTGTATTATTAATTAATTGTTATTCTTATTCCCCCGTATATCATTCTGCCGGTAACAGGGCCCCAGATCAGTCCGGCATCAAAATAATCGCTAAAGGGATTATCGGCAGATATTACAGGGTTTTTCTGCCTGTAATTGCCTATATTCTCAACGCCCAGGTATAAATCCATCTTTTTGAATTTTCTTGCTACCTGGGCATTTATCAGTGCAAAGGCATTAAAATTATCAGGCACCCTGTATTCCGGGGGATTGGACGATGTTGAGGGCACCCGGCCCGGCCCGTTTAAGTGCAGGGTGAAATCATATTGCCATTTCCTGAGGTAGGAAAGATATGAGAGTGTCATAAGTCCCTTGTATTTGCTTGTCAGGGCCTTTTGCCTCAACTCACCTCCGGTAGTCATTTTAACATCGTTATACCTTATGGCAAGAAGCATTTCAAGTCTTGCTGCTGGCTCCCATTGTGCTTCCAGCTGTATTATGTTGGAATATGATCTCCCGTCAAGATTATAAAAAAGGACCCTGTCGGTATAGGAATCAAGATCTGTAACGATCTGGTTTATAAACCCGGTATGGTAGTAATCTGCTGTTAAGCGCAATTCGCTTGTTTTTAAAGGTATATACCTTGTTATGCTTATCCCGGCATTAACTGCCTCCTCCAGGTTCAGCTCACTACCTGTATCAATAAGTCTGCTGCTCGCAAGAAGATACTGGTTTTCGGCAAGTACATTGGTAGAACGATATCCCTTACCTGCTGTTGCACGTATCACCAGCCTATCAAGCGGCTTATAACGAAGATGTAACCTCGGGGTTAAAAATGTTCCGTACAGATTATGAAAATCAGCTCTTAATCCCGCTACCACGGTAATCCTGCTGGTATCAACATATGAATATTGCAGGAAAACACCCGGGACCTTTTCTGTACGCAACATATTATTACTGTTAAGAACTTCTGTATAGTCGTCATACTTATAGCTTAGCCCTGCATCAAGCGTATGCTCATTAAGAAGAGGTTTCCACTGGTACAGCAGATTGCTGTACCAGGATCTCTGAAGTCCCGAATAGCTGTTAAGCCCGTATATTGCATCCTGCTTATGGTATGTAAGGTTATTGATCCATCCCAGCGACATGCTCTTATCTGCCGGGAAAATAAATCCCGTTTTTGAAAATGCCTCTGCCCTGCTTGTGTTGATCATTATCCCGTATAAACCATTTATAATCTCAGGTTTATAGTCAATCTGGCCACCTATTCTTTCTTCTTTCATAATCCTGATTCCTCCTCTTATACTAAGCCTGTCGCTCAGATAATCCCATCTGTTGAAGAAGTGGTATTGATTAAGGTTTGGTTCATCCCTGAATCCATCGCCATTATGATCATTTGCAACACGATCGGTCTCACTGTGTGCAAACAAAGCTGTACTTAAGCGGTCGTTTATCCTTAAAGAACCATTAAAGTTACTCTCAATCTTCCCGGCGCTGTTACCATATAAATTAAAATATAACAACTCGCTGTCGCCGGGCTTTTTAAATTCTACATTTATTTGCCCGGTAATGGCCTCATATCCATTTCGTACCGAAGCTGTGCCCTTGGATACCTGTATTGATTCCATCCAGGGCCCGGGAATATAATTCAGTCCGAAAGCTGATCCCAGTCCGTAGAGAGAGGGGAAATTTTCTGTCATTATTTGCACATAAGTACCCTCAAGCCCCAGCAAACGAATTTGCTTCGCCCCGGTTAAAGCATCCGAAAATGAAACATCAACCGATGCATTGGTTGTGAAACTTTCAGAGAGGTTACAGCAGGCTGCTTTTGTAAGTTCGGCCCCTGTAATTTTATATGTAAGCAGAGGATCAATACGATCAACATGGGTACCGGCCCTGCGTCCGAATATTATAATCTCTCCAATCTCAGCCACTGGCTGAAGCTTGTGCTCAAAATACTCAAGCGACTTCTCAACTTCAATGGTATCGGTTCTGTACCCGACAAAACTGATTATTAAGTGGTTTGATTTTCTTTCTTTCTTCAGTACAAAATAGCCGGCACTGTTTGTTGAGGTACCACTGTTCGTCCCTGCCCAGTAAATATTTGCCCCGGGCAGGCCCTTATCACTGTCGCCATCAAAAACCTTTCCTTCCAGATTCTTCTGGGCAGAGGACAGCAGAGATGCAACAATGAATATTACAATAAATAATATATATTTTTTCATGCCAATTCACATTAAATAAGTTATATAGCTTATGCCATAAGTTCAAAGCAGAACTGCTCTGTTAATTATAAGCCTGGAAATGTAAAACTGGAGTCAGGTAAGAGAACAGGATATTTGAATCAATAATTTGCTTCCCGGGGGCTTGATCCTGTAGCTATAGAATAAGGGAACAGCTTCTACAGAAAATGGATCGCTGCTTAAAACAAAGAGAGCTTCAGGTAAAAGGAAGGCAGTCTCATAATTGATATAAAAGTTCTTTACAGGATCGGATATTTTCCCGGTATTGTAGAAATAAGTACAGCACTCTTCATCCTCGGGCGATATGGAATGCTCCTTTGACGGCACCTCACCGCCCGAACAGCAAGCGGAATCAATTGGAACGGAACATGAAGCTTCCTTAGAATTATTGTCATCTGCAAACAGGACCTTATAGTCGGTACCGCAATGAATGCACTGATGCTGCACTACGGTAAAACCCGTTGTACCTGCCAATAACAGTATTGAAACAATAAGTGTCAGTATTTTTCTCAGAACTATCATTAATGCACACACTTTAAGCGGATCAATTTAACACAGAAAGGGCATTTTTGTTCAGTAATATGATAAATAAGAGATAAATTCCTGAACAGTCTGCCAGCAAAATAAAAAATTACCGGTAAAAATACAGGTGACAAATTTGCTTGCTGTCTGATATTCAAAAGACTGTGTAAACATAAGCTCATACAGATTCAATGGGGCTTTTAATAAGTTTTAAACATTGTTAAAAACACCATAAAATTATGATTTGGAAATAATATGAAATATTTTATATTGGCGCTGTTTTTAGCAGACTGTATTCAATCGCCTAACCGATTGATTTATTGCGGATGTCCGCTTAGTATTAATGTTTAATAAACCTAATTTATGAAAACTCTGAAGAGATTCTCAGTTATTGCAGCTATTATTTTTTCATTTTCTGCAGCAACTTTTGCACAGGTAAGTGCAACTTCAAATGCTTCGGCAACAATTATTACACCCATTGCAATTGCCAATAACACCGAAATGAATTTTGGCAATGTAGCTGTTAGTGCTACACCTGGGACAGTGATCCTGGCCACCGATGGAACAAGAACAACAACGGGGGGTGTAACCCTGCCTACAACAACAGGGACAGTTACAGCAGCCCAGTTTACTGTTACAGGCCAGGCAAACTTCACCTACTCCATTACACTCCCCTCAGGAACTACAACAATTTCTTCGGGAGCAAACACCATGACCGTAGGCACATGGACCAGCAACCCCACACCAACAGGTGATCTTGGTGCCGGCGCATCGCAGGTACTGCTTGTTGGAGCTACTCTTAACGTTGCAGCATCGCAGGCTTCCGGAACCTATACTTCGGCTACCCCGTTTACGGTTACAGTAAATTATAATTAGATACTGAAAATCAAAAGAGTACTACCATGAAAGGTCTCAGAATATTTCTTTCAGGCCTGTTCACCCTGCTGTGCATTGGTAGTGAACTTTATGCCCAGGCAATAGCTCCTGCAAGTGCCACAGGGGAGATTTTTGCCGAAATTATTCCTGTTTTTTCAGCAGAACAAACAGCACAGCTTAATTTCGGCAAATTCTCCCCGGGTCCGCAGGGTGGCGAAATAATTCTTTCGCCCCAAAATACCCTCTCAGTCCTGGGAAGCATTTTCAGAGGAAACGGACCACATAATGCTGCCAGCTTTTTTGTATCTGGCGACCAGGATGCAACCTATTCGATATCGCTTCCCTCAGGTCCGGTTATTATAAAAAATACTTCCGGATCAAAAACCATGCTGGTTGATAACTGGGTGTCTGTACCGGTAGAAGGATTTGGAACAGGCCTGCTGCAAAATGGTGCACAAACAGTTTTTATAGGAGCAACCTTAAAGGTCGGGACTTTAAACGAAAATCCCATTGGCATATATACCGGGTCTTATAAGGTGACCTTCGATTTTAATTAAGTAATTTTACAGGTATGAAATACCGAAAACACTCATCCTATCCTGGCAGGATATTATATTTGATACTGTCACTGGTATTATTTCTGGGATCCTCAGTTGCTTCTTTTTCGCAGGGCAACCTGCTTATTACCCCCCGCAGAGTAGTATTTGACGGCACAAGCAGATCAATGGATCTGAACCTGGCAAACACTGGAACAGATACAGCTACCTATGCCATTTCCCTGGTCCAGATTCGAATGACTGCCGAAGGCGGCTTTGAATCAATAACAGAACCCGACCCGGGGCAGAGGTTTGCAGATAAGTTTCTGCGCTTCTTCCCAAGATCAGTTACCCTTGGCCCCGGAGAGGCACAGCTTGTCAAGGTACAGGTAACCCGTCGTTCGCAACTGGAGCCGGGCGAGTACAGATCACATTTCTATTTCCGCGCCGAAAAGGCACCCACACCTCTTGGTGATGAAGATCCTGCAGTTGAAAACAATTCGATTGCCGTAAAACTTACTCCGGTATTCGGTATTACTATTCCTGTAATTATAAGGGTAGGAGATCTTACTGCAAGTGTAGAGATGCTTGATATCAGCCTCGATAAAGCTAATAAAAATGGTCCTCTGCTTTCTTTTACCTTTTTGCGCAATGGTGAAAAATCGGTTTACGGTGACCTGGTGGTAAACCATATCTCAGACCAGGGTACTGAGACACAGGTTGCTATTGCCAGGGGTATTGCAATATATACCCCTAACCAGGTTCGGAAATTCCAGCTAAACCTGCAGGATCCCGGAGGATTGATAGATTTTAATAAAGGAAAACTTGTACTGCTTTATTCTGCTCCATCCGATTTATCAGATGAGGAATATGCCAGGGCTGAATTTGAGTTAAAGTAATTTGGACTATTCATTTCAGCCCGAGACCTGACTGCTTATGTTAAGCCGTATACTCATTTATAAGATATTACTGGTCGCAGCATTTTTATGTTGCGGCATTTTTACTTATGCACAGGTTAACGGAGACTACAGATCACGCGCATCCGGAAACTGGAACAATAATTCAAGCTGGCAGGTAAGAAGCGGTGGAACCTGGCTTAACTGCGGTGCCGGCGATTACCCCGGAGCCTCAGCGGGGGCAGGAACAGTTTATATAGAGGACAATCATACCATTACAGTAAATGCTGATGTTCCTAACAGCATTGCATCTCTCAGAATTGATGGAGGAAATAATGACTCATATGTTCAGTTCACAGGAGCATATTCATTAATTGTATCGGGCCTTACCTACCTTGACTCCGATAACAGGCAGGATGAAAAATCGGTACTTGTAGATGCCGGTATCTTTAGTACAGGATCGCTGGAGATGTATTGCAGCGGCAATCATAACCAGGCTGATGCCTATATCAGGATTTCAACAGGTGATGTTACTGTGGATTCTGATATCACGATGGACGGTACTTTCAGAAGAAACTACATCCTATTTACCGGGAATGGCAGTTTATATGTTGGTGGCACGATCTCCGGAGGGGCTATTACAAGTAACAGCGGTGGTGGAAACCAGGCTCCAACATCAGGAACTGTAATATATAATGGCTCAGCAGTCCAGGCAATAGCAGATTACGCTTATTATAACCTGGAAACAGATAACTCATCAGGACTCACATTAACAACAGATATTACAGTTAGCAACTCACTTACATTAACATCCGGTAATATAAGCACCGGAACAAGTACACTGATAATGTCGAATAGTACCTCTGCTAACCTGGTATACAGCTCTGGGTCTGTAGTGGGTAATTTCCAGAGAGCCATAGCTGCCCCGGTCGGAACAGAATACCTCTTTCCGGTAGGTTCAGCTTCAAATCAGAACCCTCTTAAGATAACTTTTACCAACCTCAGTGCAGGAGACCTTACTGTTAGTTTCCGGGAAGCAGATATAGGAACATCAGGATTACCCCTTGACGATGCAGGGCTGAGTATTATTGATCGCTTTACAGAGGGCTACTGGACACTTATAGCTTCTGGAGGCCTTGCATCAACTGATTATGATGTCAGCCTCGATTATACAGGTTTTACAGGCATTAACAGCGGATCGAGAATTATAAAAAGAACAGCCGGCGGGAATCTTACACTTGATGGCAGCCACGGAACTGTTAGCAGCCCTGAAATAAGCAGAAACTCACTTAACGGAATCTCCACAACATCAACAGACCTTGCCATAGGGAAATCAGGCCTTGCCATTTCATCACATCCTGCAGATTACTCGGGATGCGCTCCTGTATTTTCTGTTGTTGCTTCAGGATCTCCGCCACTTAGCTACCAGTGGCAGGAAGATAGAGGAAGTGGTTTTACAGACCTCTCGGATGACGTCATGTACAGTGGCACAACTACAGCTGATCTGACTATAACAGGGGCAACACCCGCAATGTCAGGATATCTTTACCAATGTGTGGTGAGCGATGCATCCAGCAGCACCGAAACAAGTAATTCAGCTACTTTCACCTATAGTTTACCTTCGGTTTACCTTGGTTTTTCTTACTCGATGGATATTACCATTGATGCTGCTTCAGGATCTGTCGACCTTACGGATTTCCCGGTGCTGATAAGCTTCACCAATGCACTTCTGAGATCAGAGACTAACGGCGGACATGTATCAAGTGACAGCGGCTACGACATCGTTTTCTTCGACCAGGCAGGAAGGCAACTTGACCAGGAGCTAGAGTACTATGATCCCATTAACGGTGAATTTGTTGGATGGGTAAGAATACCGGTGCTATCAGCATCTTCTACTACAGTAATTAAGATGCTATACGGCAATAATTCTATCCTTACTGATCAGTCAGTCGAAACAGTATGGGTAAGTTCATATAAGGGAGTATGGCACCTTAACGGTACTGATTACAGCGATGCAACTACCTATGCTAACGACGGCACCAACAGTAATACAAGCAGTATAACAGGTAAAATTGCCGGGGCGAGAGACTTTAGCGGTTCAGGTTCCTATATCCAGGTATCCACAAATGGTTTCGTTCCTAACGATAACAACCAGACAATAAGCATATGGGCAAACATGCCGGTTGCGCCTACTGCAAATAGAAACCTTATATCATTTCAGAATGCCAGTGCCTCCTCGGCAATACAGCTTGGCTTCAGGGGAGGTAATACTGTTGCCTGGAAATGGGGCGGAACCATCCTCGCCAATGGTGGATCATATCCCTCTCTCAATACCTGGCACTACTACGTATATACATATGATGGCACAAACAGCCGTTTATATATAGATGGGGTTGAGCTTGACAATTCTACCGTTGCACCACAGACCGCTATGCCCTCCGAAGGAAATATAGGCAGGTATAACAATGGAGAATATATTATTGCAAGCCTGGATGAGCCGCGATTCTCAACAAGCCCCAAGTCAGGAGATTGGATATTAACAGAATATAATAACCAGAATAACCCCTCATCATTTATATCCCTGGGTACTGAATCAAGTAACGGTTTACTTGCCTCAATCGGTGTATGCTCATCGACTTATACCCTCGACCAGGGCTACCCTTCAGGAGGAGTATATTCAGGAACAGGTGTTACAGGTACCAATTTTGATGCTTCTGCCGCGGGTGTTGGAACTCATACAATAACATATACCTATACCGATCCCGACGGATGCTCAAACAGTGATTCCAAAGATATTATTGTTACCTCTGTACCTGCAGCACCAACAGCTGCCGACCAGGAATGCTGCGTAAGCAATATCCTCGACCTGGAAGCCGCAGGTATAAATCTAAAATGGTACTCTGATGCAGGCCTGACAATAAATGTAGCTTCCGGAACACCCTTTGCTACGGGCGAAACAGTGGCAGGAACCTATACCTATTATGTTACCCAGACTGTTAATGGCTGTGAAAGTGCAGCAACAGAGCTAAGCCTTATTATTCATAACAGCACAACAATCAACACACAGCCCCAGGCCCGGACAATTTGCGAAGGTGATAATGCAAATTTCTTTATTGATGTATCAGGATATGGCCTCACTTACCAGTGGCAGGAAAACGGGGCAGATATATCTGACGGGGGTATATACAGTGGAACAGGAACTGCCACTCTTACTCTTAACGATCCGGGTATTACCGCCAGCGGCAGGCAGTACAGGTGTATAGTAACAAGTTCATGCTCAGGCTCCTCGCTAACATCAGACAATGCTGTTTTAACAGTTACCCCGTTACCTGTGGCAACATTTTCTTACCCTGGCAGCCCATATTGCCCTACCGATAGTGATCCGCTTCCTTCGTTCAGCGGGGGCGGAAGCGCCGGGATATTTTCAGCAGCTGCAGGTCTTGTTTTTATAAGCACCTCTACCGGGCAGGTTGACCTTTCAGCCAGTACCCCCGGAAGCTATACTGTTACTAACACCATTACAGCAGCTGGTGGCTGCAGTGAAGTAAGTGCAAACAATACAATTGAAATCCTGCAGGACCAGGTATGGACAGGTACAGTTGATACAGACTGGAACACAGCCGCCAACTGGTCGTGTAACTACATACCCCACTCAGGATCATCGGTAATAATACCGGATGTTACCAATAAGCCTGTATTAAGTACAGGGCCGGCGGGTAGCGTAAATAACCTGACCATAGACCCGGGATCGTCTTTTGAATTAAGGGGAAATACCCTGCAGGTAGCTGGTCTGATAAGCAATAACGGAAGCTTTGATGCCAGCAGTGGCACTATTGAAATGAATGGCAGTAGTGCACAGCTTATTGGCCCGGGAGTATTCCAGGGCGATTCAATAATGAACCTTATTGTAAATAATGCATCCGGGCTTACTCTTACAGGAACTCTGGGTATCACTGGCATAGTATATCCCATTTCCGGCGATCTTGCATCAAACGGAAACCTTATACTTAAATCTGGTCCCTCAGAAACTGCTCTTATCGACGGGTCAGGCAGTGGAACTGTATCAGGCAGTGTATCAATGCAACGTTATCTTGATCAGGGTTTCGGCTATAAATATGTCAGCTCACCCTTCCAGACCTCAACTGTATCAGAATTCGCTGATGACCTGGATCTTGCTTTCTGGTACCCTGCCTTCTATAAATACGATGAAAGCCGTAGCACTTCGGGCTGGGTAGCACATAATGACCCTGCCGATCCATTAACACCATTATCAGCTTATGCAGCCAACTTCGGATCATCACTGGCAGCAGATACCTTTGATATCAGTGGTGTAGTAAATAACGGCCCTCTTTCTGTAACTCTCTATAACAACAATAATACTTATACACAGGGAATGAACCTGGTAGGTAATCCTTATCCCTCGGCTATCGACTGGGATGCAGCTTCGGGCTGGACAAAAACGAATATAGATAACGCAATCTACTTTTTTAAAGCCAGCTCTACCGATCAGTATGGCGGCTCCTACAGCTCATATATCGCAGGAGTCTCCAGTGATGGACTTGTCTCGGGTATTATTCCTTCAATGCAGGGATTCTTTGTCCATGTTTCCGATGGTGCCTACCCCGTAACAGCTACTCTGGGCGTAAATAACAATGTAAGAATCAGCGACAAGACCCAGTCCTATTCAAAATCAAAATCCGCGAAAACCAAATCAGCCCTGTATTCCCTTATAAGATTATCAGCCGGATTTTCTGATGATGAAAAATCTGCCGACCAGGCGGTAATCTACCTGCATCCCTTTGCCAGCAGTGAATATGATTTCGATACCGATGCACTGAAGCTTCTGAATACAGACTTCAGCGTAGCCAATATTTATTCCCTCCTGGATGACGGAAGAAAGCTATCAATAAATTCGCTGCCCGAAAATATCGAATTCCCGGTACGCATAGCTCTCGGATTAAAAATAAACCGTCCTGGCAATACAGTAATTAAATTAAATTCTGCCGATACATATTTTGAAAATAAGGATATCTGGCTCTATGATGCAGAAACAGCAAGCAATAAAAAACTTACTCCGGGAGACAGCTACACGGTGAATCTTGCTTCAGGCGAATATCATCAACGCTTCTTCCTTGATATTAACCCGCTCGCAACTGCAGTAGCGGAAACTGAATCAGACCTGGATCTTTTCTCTGTCAGCCAGGCTGGTGATGCTCTCAGGGTAAATATTTTTAAGCCACCGGCGCCGGGTGCAGGTATAAGCATTATGAACCTCGTTGGCCAGCTCTTAAGAAAAGAGAATGTAAACAGGGAAGGAATACATGAGTACAGCACCCCTGCCAGCGAAGGCATCTATCTGATTACCTATAAATCAGGTTCTCTTGTAAGTACCAGGAAAATATTTATAAGGAAGTGATGAAGAACAAGGAAAATAAATATAAAAAAAACGTTTACCGGGCACTGCTTTTACTTGGCCTGGGACTTTTCCTGGGCAGCAGCAGGGTATTTTCGCAGGAACCTCCTCCACGGCCGATACAGGTAACAGTAAGTGCACAGACACTAAGTTTCGGAGCCTTCACACATGGAGCTCTTGGTGGAACCGTAACAATCAGTTCAGGGGGAATCAGGACATCTACCGGGGATGTAATTCTGCTTGGGCTGGGTTACCCCTATAATACTACTGAATACGAAATTTTAGCAAACCCGGGAACTCTAATTTCAATACTAAATGGCCCAAATGTTAATCTGCCGGGTAGCAACGGGGGCTCTCTTACCTTAAGTATAGGAACATCAGATCCTGTATCGCCCTTTGTTACAACTGCAATACCTCCCCTTCCAACATATCTTAATGTGGGAGGAACAATAACAATCGGGAACCCGGTAGCCAACCCGCCCGGTTCATACAGTGGCACATATGATATAACTTTTATCCAGGAATAACAGGAAGAGGGACTATTGCAGAATGAGATATGTAAAGGGACAACAAAATAGTAAGTCGTACCGCCTGATTAGCAAGCCGGTGGCGAAACTGTCTCTTGCTTTGTTTCTTGTGCTTATTTTCAATCCCTCAATGCTCCTTGCCCAGAACGGGCAGGAATATTATGAAATATCCGTAAATATGGATATAAAAAGGGTAGGCGGCACAGAGATTGATGCATTGATTAAAGAAAAAGAACTCTACCTGGCTGTTTCTTATCTTTTCGATTTTCTTAAAATAAAAAACACCCTTTCTCCCGACCTTCAGACTATATCAGGTTTTTATATCAGCCCCGACACAAAATATATTATCAATCATACAGAAAATAAAATTGAATACGGGGATAAGACCATTTCCCTCAAAAAGGAAGACCTGATAAAAACAGAATTTAATCTATACCTTAAAACCGATGTCCTTAACAGCGTTTTTGGCCTGAAGTGTGATTTTAATTTCAGAAACCTGTCCGTATCGGTAGATACAGATCTTGACCTGCCCCTGCTAAGAGAATTACGGCAGGAGGAAATAAGGAAGAATCTTAAGAAAATCAGAGGTGAAACCATTGCCGACACAATAATTAAGCGCAGGTATCCCATGTTTAAACATGGTATGACTGACTGGTCTGTAATATCAGGCCAGGAAATCGAAGGTCAGAAAGATCTGCGCCTCAACCTTACTACCGGTGGAATGATTGCCGGGGGTGAGGCAAGCGCCTCAATATCTTACGATAGCAGGCTCCCTTTTACTGAAAAGCAACAGTACTATATGTGGCGCTATGTTAATAACGAGCAAAGCTTTCTGCGACAGGTGAAACTTGGAAAAATAAATACAGGATCAGTTTCAACAATATATAACCCGGTTGTGGGCCTTCAGCTTACCAATACACCCACAACCTTCAGAAGATCGTTCGGAACCTATAAAATAAGCGATCGCACTGAGCCCGGCTGGACAGTTGAGCTTTATGTAAATAATGTGCTTGTTGATTTCTCTGTAGCAGACGCTTCGGGCTTCTTTACCTTTGATGTACCCCTTGTATACGGTAATACAATAATAAAACTGAAGTTTTACGGTCCGTGGGGAGAAGAACAGAGCAGGGAACAGAATATAAACGTTCCGTACAATTTTATCCCTGCAAAGAAACTGGAGTATACTCTTAGCAGTGGCTTCGTTGAAGATGGTAAATTCAGTAAGTTCGGAAGGGGAAGTCTCGATTACGGGCTAAGCAACCGTATAAGTATAGGATTGGGGCTTGAATACCTGTCAACTATATCTTCTGGTCCGGCAATGCCATTTGTTCACAGTTCTGTACGCATTACCAACAATATTATGCTAAGCGGGGAATACGTGCATGGTGTAAAGGCAGGAGCTGCCCTTAGCTACCGCATGCCCTCAAATGTTCAGCTCGATCTTAAATATAATAAGTTTAAGGAAGGGCAGGAAGCAATTAGCTATAACTACCTGGAAGAAAGAAAGGCTCAGCTTTCTGTTCCCCTGCGGATAGGCAACTTTATGTCATATAACCGCCTCAGCATCAATCAGCTGATATTACCCTCCTCAAAATATACCAGCGGCGAATGGCTGTTTACCGGGCAGATTGCCGGTATAAATACCAACCTTACAAGCTATGCTCTCTTTATCGACAATACAGATCCCTACTTCTACAGTAACCTGGCCCTTGGAATAAGACTTCCTGCAAGAATACTGCTTATGCCCCAGACACAATTCAGCTATACCAGGGGAGAATTTCTTACTGCAAGGATTAAGCTTGAAAAAACATTTCTTGACAGGGCATTTCTTAATATAACATATGAAAAAGACCTCAGAAGCAATATGAATCTTGCCGAGCTGGGTTTCAGGTATAATTTTGATTTTGCCCAGGCGGGAGCATCTGCAAGGCGTTCAAACAGAAAAACTTCGTTTACCCAGTATGCAAGGGGAAGTATAATCTCCGACCCATCCAATAAATACTTCAGGACAGAGAATAAACCAAATGTAGGCAAGGGAGGAATCATAATTAAACCCTTCCTCGACTATAATTCAAACGGTTTAAGAGATGCAGGCGAAGAAGCAGCACCAGGCCTGAACCTGAGGGCAAATGGCGGCAGAGTGGATAAATCAGAACAGGATACAATTATAGCAATCCTGGGACTTGAGCCATATACATCGTGCTTTATTGAACTGGATCCGAATTCTTTCTACAATATTGCATGGCGACTGCCTTATTATACCATGAATGTTGAGGTTGATCCGAACGTAATGAAAAGCATTGAGATCCCGGTCCAGGTTGTAGGCGAGGCTTCAGGCTTTGTAAGGATTAACAGGGATGGCGATATAAACGGGCTGGGCAGAATAATTCTGAATTTCTATAATCCCGAAAATATTATTGTGGCCAGGACTCTTTCAGAACAGGACGGATATTATTCATATTTCGGATTTAAAGCAGGAAAATACTATGTTGCCCCTGATACCGCCCAGCTCAGAAGGACGGGATTGATATCTGAACCCGACTCAATAAGCTTTACAATAGAAAATATAATAGACGGAGACCTTGTTAGCGAACTCGATTTTATGCTTGCACCGGCACCGGCCGACAGTCTCCAGTCTGAAATGTCAGAGCTACGACGCCCTGTTACCAGGAGAGATACTTCCTATATGATTATCCATGAAGTTGTGGAGGAATTAATGACTATTACCGAAGACAGCTGGGCTATCCAGCTTGGTGCCTTTACTGTAAAATCTAACGCAGAACGGCTCAAGGCAAGACTGGAGGAGCTGCTGGGGAAAGAAGCGGAAATTGTTATTGAGGGAGGCTTCCACAAAGTCAGAATTCTCGACCTGAAAGACAGGGAGGAAGTAGATGCCAAACTCAGGGTATTAAACGAACTTGGCTTCAATGAATTCTGGGTTGTAAGACTTAAAGCAATGCAGCAGCAACTTGTAATGCGCCAGGTTGATGATACACTCACCACAATAATTGAAACAGTAATAGACCCGGGCGAGGAAGAAAATATCAGGGAAATTGCTCTTAAGATCGGCTCATTTACCTCCGAATCATATGCAAGGGCAATTATGGACAGGCTGGCCTTTACCCTGGATAAAAAGCTTGAAATAATTGAAGAGAATGGCGTTTACAGGATACAGCTTACTGATATCGATTCGCCGGAGATGCTCGAAAAAATGATTAATGCACTTGGTATACAGGGAATCAGTGATATTCGCTTTACACCTGAGACCAGGGTTGAAGTTGTGCAAAAAACCGATACAGTACTAAGTGATACCCTTGTTGAAGTATTCATTGTCAGAGACACTATTGAAAGAGAAAAAACAGATTCTCTCAGGACAAAAGATATTGCATTAGAGGCCGGAGAAATTAAAACAGAACTTGCAAAGGATAAGTTAAAAACAGAAGAACCAAAAGTCTCCCTGCTGGTTGGAAACTTTGCAAAGCGTACCCAGGCATTAAAAGCGAAAAAACGTATTGAAAGAAAGCTTAACCTGCCTGTTGAAGTTACTGAGCAATGGGATTACTACAGGGTTATTGTGAAAGGATTTTTCACTCCGGAAGAAACTTACAGGTTCTACCCCGAGCTGGCCGGCCTGGGCTATGACGTTATGCAACTTATTGACGAAAGGCAGAAAAAGTAATCTATTCTTCCATTTGATCAAATAATATCTTATTTTGAGTTCATTGTATTAAGTCTTTATACTATAGATGAAAGCCTTAAGCAGGATCAGGCAAATATCAGTACTCCTCTTACTGTTTACGCTTACTGTAAACGGACAGGAAAAGTATACCTTAAATGGTACTGTCAGGGATGTGCAGTCGGGCGAAGACCTTATCGGGGTCACAATATACTCACCTGAGCTTTTAAAAGGAACAACTTCCAATTCATATGGGTTTTACTCACTCTCGCTGCCGGCAGGGAAATACAATATCGTATACAGCTTTGTAGGATATGAAAAAGTAAGCGAGGAAGTGGAGCTCACACAGGATATTGAGCTGAATATAGGTTT
>JAZBNV010000186.1:0-29378 GCA_036350795.1 Marinilabiliaceae bacterium | reverse complement strand
GGAACCAAAAACCAGGAACCAAAAACCAGGAACCAAAAACCAGGAACCAAAAACCAGGAACCAAAAACCAGGAACCCTTTATTCAACTTTCAGTTTTCCATCCAGTACTAGTGCCACAACGCTCATCCGGCTATCAAGTAAATGTTCGGGAAGGTCGATAAAGATTACCCCTGAATGATTACTCCAGTAAGGTTTCAGGTACTCCTTATGTTCAAGTTTTGTTCCATTGCCTACCACGTAAATCCTGTTTATTTTATTCTTCACCCCTTCGAGCATAAGCTGGTTACCGGCAGGTGTTCCGGGAACAAAAAGATAAAGCATGGTACTGTCGGCCGATATTGTTGAGGGACCATGATAAAAGCCATCGGGCAGTCCTGCTTCTGTTCCATATATTGCCTCTGAGTGTTTGGATGTCCACCTTCCCATTTCTTTAAGTACCGTAACCTGCTCTTCAGGAATACTGCCATCTTCCCGGGGTCCGATATCCAGCAGCATATTCCCTCCCATCGAAAGACACTCGGCGAATATTCTTATTAACTGACCCGGGCTCTTATAGTTGAGGTCGTTATGCTGGTAGCCCCACGAATCATTTATTGTCATGCACAACTCCCAGTATTTCTCAGCAGGCCTTCTTAGCGGCAGACCCTGTTCGGGTGTGGCATAGTCGCCGTAACCCTGCAGCCGGCTGTTAATTATTGCCCTGTCGTTTTGCTCAATTATCTTTTGCCTTATCGCGGCTGCCTTCCACCATTCAGCACTTTGTTCCCAGTCGCCATCAAACCAGTAAAGATCGGGTTTAAATTTCCGGCTTATTTCATCAATCTGGCCATGGTTGAATTCTGTAAAACGTGCCTGCCTTTCGGGATCATCTGTATATCTCTTTTCTTTCTTTGTAAAATTGGGATAATCGGGGTGCGACCAATCCAGGACCGAATAATAAATTCCGACCTTAAGGTCGTTTTTTCTTAATGCTTTAACAAAGGGACTGAGCAGGTCTCTGCCGGCAGGGGTTTTATCCACAACGTTCAGGTCGCTCAGCTTTGTGTCCCAGAGGGCAACTCCATCATGATGCTTGGAAGTTATTACAGCATATTTTGCTCCACTTTCTTTAATAAGTGATGCCCAATTTCCCGGATCATAGTTTTTGGCTGTAAAACCATCGAGCTGCTTCATATAATCATTATATGAAATATAGCCGTTGAAAAACGACCACGACTCATCAATGCCATTTACTGCATAGATGCCCCAGTGGATAAATATTCCCAGGCGGGCATCTTTAAACCATGCCATTCGTTCATTTTTCTCCTGAGGAGTCTCCTGTGAATATCCATTTTCACCAACTGCAAAGAAGCAGGATATAATACATACAATAAGCAATTCTTTCATAGCAGAATCTATATTAGAGGGAACAATTTACGTGCTGCATCAGCCTCTGATCCAAGGTGTGATTCCCAGGGCCTGATACTATACTTAAATGAAGCTTCCTCGGCCGGCAGGAGGTATCTTTCCATTGGCCCCGGGCCACAACTGCCTCCGCCAAGTCCACAATGAGAGGCATCAATAGTCAGGATTGTTTCCTTCCTTTTCTTCAGCTCGTAGGGATGATTAGCCTTTTCAAGGTCAACAGGAGTATAATGCAGGGCACTGAAACTCATGTTGCCGGGAGCACTTATCATCAGGCCAAATCCGCTCCTGTTTGTTACTGTAAACCATCTTACATCGCTCCTGTTAGCACAATCCTGGGGACGTATATAGGGCACAAACATATCATCAACTGTTGTTGAATATTTTCCAATCTCTGCACTATATTTCCGATCGACATAATTCTCGTGAGGGCCGGCCCCGAAATATTCGACATTTTCAAATCCTTCTTTAAGTTCCATAAGGAAACCAAGCCTTGCAAGAGGCCATTCGGCTTTATCGGGGTAAAAGGTGTTCTCCACATCAATACAGCCATTACCCCAAACTGTATAAACTGACTTAGTAATAAGAGTATAATCTGTTGGTGACTTTGACTCAATCTCAACGCTTATTCTTACGGCCTTTTCGTTAAGAATTTCATGAGTAAATGTTTTTACCTTATGAAGCATCTTGTCGAGTCCTGCCATTCTCCATTTTGGACCATGTCCGCCTCCGAAAATATAGTCGTTATCAACCGGGGCCCTGAAAATATTTGGTAAGGGACCACCTATATTTTTATCATGCGACATCTCAGTATAAAGCATTCTTGTTTCCGGCCTTACTCCCTCAAAGGCAACTCTGTCGGTTTCTATTACCCTGTTTCCGAAATACTCCAGCCCGGTTATTGTACCTGCTTCCGAATTAAATGTTACTGAAAAGAATTTACCTTTTATTGTAAGATCATTTTCAAGCTCCCCGACTTTTACAGGAAATATTTCTTCCATATTCATCATGTCGGCGGGATCAAGCTGAAGTGTGCTGGCATATACGAGCGGGAACTGCTCCCGGGCTATTACATGGCCCTGTTTCCCCCAAATATTATCGGTTTTAAGGGCGAATCTGACATTAAGAAAATACTCGTGACCTCTGATAAATTTTATATCATCCATGTCAAGATCAAGAACAAGAGATTCTCCGGGAGCCAGATCAAGAGACTTCAGGCCCGCTGCCTTAATTACTTTTCCGTCGTCTTCAAGAGTCCAGTGAAAACTGAATTCTGAAAGATTAATAAACTGGTACTTATTACTTATTTTAATCTTCCCTGCAGCTGCATCAAGAGCTTCAAATCCGACATACTGGTACACCTTTTTCATTTCTTCCATTTTAGGTGTTACCTGCCTGTCGGGTGTGGTAAGACCGTTTATGCAGAAATTCCAGTCTGTGGGCCTGTCACCGTAATCTCCCCCATAGGCAAAGAATATTTCATCTTCCCTGCCCGGAACAGCTTTAGCCAGTCCCTGGTCAACCCAGTCCCAGATACATCCGCCAATAAGCCTTTTGTGACTTTCGATAATGTCCCAGTATTCTTTAAGGTTACCCACGGCATTACCCATTGCATGTGCATACTCGCACATAATATATGGCTTTGGGCTGTCTTTTTTGCCTGTGTTTTCGAGCCATTCAACCGAAGGGTACATCGACGATTCTATATCGGCCACTTCGTTATATCTTTCATAATGAATGGGGCGACTGCTGTCGATAGCAAGTATTGCCTTACGGCAGGCTTCAAAGTTAACACCCGGTCCGGCTTCATTGCCCATCGACCATATTATTACTGAAGGATGATTCTTGTCTCTCTCAACCATGCTGATCTGCCTGTCGACATGTGCTTTCTGCCAGGCAACATCATGACCAAGTGATTCGTCGCCGTAACCCATGCCATGCGATTCGACGTTGGCTTCATCAATAACATAAATCCCATACCTGTCGCAGAGCTTATAAAAATCGGGATGATCGGGGTAATGACATGTTCGCACGGTATTTACATTAAACTGTTTAAACAGTACTACATCCCTGATCATGCTCTCGAGCGAAACGTACCTCCCTGTATAAGGGTCATGCTCATGCCTGTTTACACCTTTTAGTTTTACAGACTCACCGTTTACCCACAGCTGCTGATCCTTTATCTCAATCTTCCTGAATCCAAAGGTAGATGAGAGGGCCTCAAGCACTTTACCTGAATCATCTTTCAGGACAAATACAACCCTGTATAAATTTGGTATCTCTGCCGACCATAATTCAGGATTGTCGATTTCTGATGTTATCGTGGTATTGAATCCTTTATTCTTAGAAACACTTTTTATTTCTGTAACAATAAGCGCTTTGTTGTTGCTGTACTTCTCCCCGTCCTTAAGCAGGTAAGTTTCAAGGGTATGAGCTCCTCCGCCACCATAATTCTTAAACTTCAGGTCGGCGATAAATTTTGCCGAAGAAAAATCATCAGACAGCTCTGATTTCAGAAAATAGTCCCAGAGATGTACCTGTGGGGTTGAATAAAGAAATACATCGCGATAAATACCACTGAGTCTCCAGAAATCCTGGTCTTCAAGATATGAACCATCGCTCCACCTGTATACTTCTACCGAGATAGTGTTTTCGCCCGGACTTACATAGTCGCTTATATTGAATTCGGCCGGTGTCATACTACCCTGGCTGTAGCCAACCTTTACTCCATTAATCCACAGGTAAAATGCACTTTTCACCCCTGCAAAATGAACAAATATTTCTCTCCCGCTCCAGTTTTCAGGTATAATAAAATCACGCTTATATGCTCCCACGGGATTGGGCAGTTCATTTTTTGTATAGCCTTTCGGGGCAGGCCCCATTATCATAGGCGGGTTTTTAGCGAAGGGATACCTTACATTAGTATAAATAGGTTTGCCATAACCCTGGAGCTGCCAGTTTGAAGGTACAATAATGTCGTCCCAGTAACTTACATCATAGTTTGTTTTATAGAAATCAACCAGTCTCATATCGGGATGACTTACCCAGTTGAATTTCCAGATGCCATTTAAACTCTGGTACCATGGCGAGTTATCCGGAATCTCATTAAGTGCCTGGTTTATATCAGAATATGGTATGTAAGTTGCATGGGCTGCTTCCTTATTAATTCCAATTACATCCGGGTTTTCCCAATCGTTTACCTGTGCTGTTGCAGCAATAGCCATTAGCAGGGCTATAGCTGAAAATAATCCTCTTCTGTTCATTATTTTATTTTGGGTTTAAATAGATAATTTCTCCTTTTTGTGTTGATATTTCAATAAGATCTCCTGCCTTATTTGTGCCGGTGTCGAAGGGCAGTTCAATTTTCAGGTCGGATCCTGCCAGCGACTCCACTTTAAGCGATATAACTTTCCCCTCTTCAAACTGTGACGATACCAGGAAGGCTCCTGTTGTTCTGAGCTTATCGAATGAAACCTTCTTCCAGTCGGATGGCAGTGCAGGGAAAACCTTAATAATCCCTGTATGGCTCTGTATAAGCATTTCCTGGACACCCGATGCAAATGCGAAATTGCCTTCAAGGGTAAAAGGCCTGTAAGTAAATCTTGAATAGCCTGATTTTGTCTGGTCGCCATTAACATGAAAGCTGTTAGGCAGGCAAAATGCTTCGGCAAATATTCTTAACGACCTGGCAGCACTATCACCCATAAAGGCCCTTGCATAGAGATTTGCCTGCCAGCTGAATGAATAACCTGTCCAGTAATCAGATCCATACTGCGAAAGTGTTTCCAGGGTATTGTTTATAATATCTTTATGCTCCTCTCCTTTTGAGTAATCGATCAAACCCAGGGGATGGAAGCCCATTAAATGAGAGAAATGCCTGTGTGAGACTTTATAGGGATAGCCGGGAGCAAATACCAGGCCGCTTTCATCATAAGCAAGTTCAGGCCACATTTTAAGTTTGGAACTAAAGCCCTGTGCTTCATTATCAAGCCCCAGCTCCAGTGCCAGCTCAGCCGCTTTTTCATATGTCCAGCGAATAAGCGAAAGGTCGAAATTGGTGGTACTGGCAAACCAGGCCTCCCTGCTGTTATCATTTATCTCGGGGCTGGAACTGATAGGAAGTTTTAATAATCCGTCCGGTCCCTCCACGGCAATATTATCAAAGTGACGGGCTGTGGCAGCCAGCCATGGATATGCTTTTTCTGCCAGGAAGTCACGGTCCATGGTATATCTCCATTGCAAATAAAAATGATGGGCAAGCCAGGCAGAAACAGTTGGTCCGAGCGAGTACTGTATCCATCCTCCCATTGGCTCGCCGGTAAGTGTGGTTACGCCCGGAACATTAAGTCCGTCAGATCCATAATATGCCCTGGTATAGGCCTCGAAAGCAGCTTTGTACTTCCACAACCAGTTTACAAATCCTTCTCCAAGGTGAGTTTGATTACCGGTATATGAAGGCCAGTAACTGAGCTGCGTATTTAGATCGTGATGAAAATCACCCTTCCAGGGGGGTAGCTTACCGTTATCAGCAGTCCATACGGCCTGCAGGGATATCGGCGGGGTATCCGGCCTGGCTGCAGAGCCAAACTTATACATTTCAAGGTAGTATTGCCTCTCTATTAAAGAATCGGGCAGCGACACCGACGATCTGCCCCAGTAAGAGTTCCACCAATCAATATGAGAACTGAGAGCCCCGTCAAAACCTTTCTCAAAAGAAGCCTTAACCATTTCTTTAGCAGTTCTGCCCTCTTTCCAGCCCGGAAATGATGAAGAAATACTCCAGCATCCGATAGTGTTATTACCTGACTTATTCCACTTTACATCAACATTGTATTCGAATCCGCCCCAGCCTTCCTGCCTGTATTCTATTTCATTATCTTCTTCTGTAATTTCGCCAGCCTTATATCCCAGGAGGGACAGGTCAGCATTAAAAATTACATCTTTATCAATTTTGCCGCCGGCTAAGGTGTAAGCCGGTGCTATAATCTCAGGTTCTATTTTATAGGGACAGTTTCTAAAACTATACCACCCGGCAGCTTCTGTTGCATCTACAAATACCCTGAGCTCCGTCCCGCTTTCCCATTTAATAATACAAAGTGCCTTTTCAATATCCAGCATCACGCTTTCTGGCTTACCCAGTAAATCAATATTAAACTCCAGGGCTGCTGCCGGAATTTTTGTAGGAGCCACTCTTTGATCATAGGGCACATCCATGTGCTCCTGCACCTTATTATATGTATTATTCTGCCACTGCTCAAGCACCCAGTCATATGTAAAGCGGGAAAAGTCGAGGTTACTCATTGGGCGAAGATCCCAGAGGTCAACCCTGTCGAGCGAAAAACGAAGCTTCCCCTCCTTTTGCCATACCAGTGCACCAAGCATTCCGTTCCCAAGGGGAAGGGCTTCGTCCCAGCTCTGAGGAAGATAATCAAATTCCAGGTCGTGTTTAATTAAACCTGCCTGATTACCATCATTACAGGACGACAAGATCAAAACTAAAAGAACCAGTAATGCTAAATATCTCATAATATGCTGCTTATTTAAATACTCCTTCGGTAATTTATCTTTATAATATTAACATATTTTTTGTAGCAACACAAGAAATGATTAGTGAGAATTGATTGGTGTTTTGTGAAGATTCTGGCAGAACACGAAAAACCTTACAGAAAAGAGACTATGAAAAAGCCCGTTAAGTTCCAGGGTTTAATCAATTATTATTGATTGGTTTCCTGAGCTTCTGCGGACCAATCTTATCGAAAGGCAGAGCTTTAAAGCCCGGCAGTTTCTCAAATACCGTTGACTCTTTTTTAAGAGTGAAATCGATTCCGTAATCAACGAAGCCCGGATCAGAATCAAGTGAGAGATTATCTCCTTTATCGAGCCACTCATCCTGTCCGCGGTATAAATTTTCGACCTTAATAAAAACATTATTCTCAACAATATTCCTCTTGGGCAGGGAGGGGTCTTCGTCCCAGTAATTTATTAATTCAGGGTATTTAACAGAGTAGGGCGGCTGATTATAAATCACAGCTTTAAGCCGCGTGTCAATAATTCCTCCCGGCTCAAGTGATGCTGCCGACCAGTTTTGAAACCTGTTATCGATATGAATGCCCAGCCTGCAATCAATAAACATATTATTCCTGTAAATATGATCGCTCCCTCCTCCAATAAGTACAGGTATTGTGCCTGCTTTATAGAAGATATTACCGTAAACCTCTGATCCGCATGCTCCATCGTCATGATAAACAGAAGTTGTTCTATGGCTGTTTCCGATATTATGGAAATAATTAAAATAAACCTTCAATCCCCTTTCTGAGGGGTCTCGTCCATAATATATTGCTCCCTGGTCGTCTACATCCCTGCAAACATCATGAATATCATTAAAGCTGATTACATGATCGTTGCCATGTACCAATATTGCCATAGACGGCGCGTCATAGATTTCGCAGTTGGAAATTCTGTTTCCCACACCCGAAATATCTATAGCAGCCCTGTATGATTTTTCTATGCGGTTATACCTGGTGATCCTGGTATTTATTACATAGTTAGCAGCAGGATCAAGAGTCTTACGATCACCACCTCCAAGGAGCACGCCACCGGCACCGGTATTATAAATACTGCAATTCATCAGGCCGTTATTAAACCCGGCGTTCCTGTTAAACAGGGTATTGGTATAGCTGTACTGGGCCAGTGATCCTATAAGCCGTGACCGGGGGATTCCATCTCCGTCGTGTCTCAATTCCTTAAAGGGTTCTATTCCCCTGCCCATACAAACCGCAACTGAACCCAGGTTCCTGAAGGTACAATTTACCAGGCTGCAGGAACTGGTGTTTTCCATATAAACTCCCATGCCCCTTGAACATTCAAAGCTTATTCCTTCAATTGTTACGTTTGATATATTCTCTATAGCCATCAGGGGATCTCCCAGAACAGAGACTTCAAGCTTTGAAATGCCGTCCTGTTTCATAAATAATATATACCCTTCGGTGGAAAGGTAATATTCATCGGGAGTTGTGATTTCTTCCTTTATATTATATGCATACCAGTTCTGCCATGGCTTTCCTGAGCCAAAGCCATAAAGCGTGGGTTGTGCTGTTATAAATTTCTTTTCTATTGTATCAATACCGGCAAGTTTAACGGCATCATCAGCGTACCCGTGCATAAAGTAGCCTGATATCCATATATTAGCTGGCTCAGTCCATAATGAGGGCCTGCCGGTGTGGTATGAAAAAATTGCTCCCCTTCCAGAATAATCACCGTTGCGGGGTATTGATCCCATATCTGCTATTTCGCCTATTGGTACCATGCCGGAGTCGGGCCAGCGGGCAAGAATACACGGATCGTCGTTAATAAAAAGCTCGGTCCAGGCTTCACCATAGGGCCTGGCGAAACCAACTGCCCTGGGTTCGGCCACAGAAATCCCATATTTAAGCAGATCGATTCTAAGCATCCCGGACCCTGCTTCTTCGATGTCGGAGAGATTAATTATCTTACCCCCGCTAAAGCTCACCTGCTGTCCTTTCCTTGCTTTTATCCGCAACTTTCCTGAGCCACGGGGAGCCAGCACACTATCTATCTCCAGTGTTTTTTCAATCTCGTACCTACCCCCGGATATGTGAATTACTATGTCTTTATCTGTACCTGATTTTCTTAAATCACCTGCAATATTAATTGCCCGTTCCACACTGGCAACACTTTTTAAGAATCCTCCCCGTCCCGAATCATCACCTCCGGGAGAAACATAAATATCAACCTGGGAGAACAGGAGGCGGTAAATAAAATACAGGGGTATAAAAATAAAAAGGGCTATGTTAAAATGTTCTTTTTTCATAACTCAGGTCACTTAGGCTGCAGAAAGGCCTTATTTCTAGGTAAAGTCAAAACCGGAGATAAATACAGGCTTATCATAAAAGAAGTCCCTTTCAGCATCATCGAGATTAATAAAATTGGCGTATACCAGTCCGGGGCTGGCATTTAACATCCTGTTAAGGGCTCCCATATTTATATCCCTTCTGAACATTTCGTAAAGATCGCTGCGATCATCCACCCAGGTAAGGGCAGTGTTTATGCCTTCAGAAGCGCATAGCGATTCCATTAAAGATTCCAGGTCTTTTTCATGTCCCTCTTTAACATAGGTATAACCAAAAACAAGGAACCTGAATTCGCCGGGACGAAACAATCTCCTGTAATACGGCATCCATGGCAATACATGCATAAATATCCACCCCCATACAGCGGGAACGTCAACCACATTGTAGACTGTCGGAACGGCACTCAGACCGGCAACTATCTCATCACCTGAACGGATAACATAATAGCTGTCGTTGAACATTGCCGTTTCGTCGGTATACATGGAATAGTTCTTATAGTAATCTGACAATAGTTCAAGAACCTCAGCCTGTTCATTCTTTTCCAGCTTATGTACCCTGCTGTCTGTTTTGGGGCTGAACCTGCTGAAGGCAACCGTAAGAAACGACCTTATATAATTAAATCCTGCCTGGTGTATTATGTTTTTGGATCTTTCGTTCTTGCTTTCCACATAGGCATATACAACAGATTTATCACCTTCTTTAAAATCGGTAAAGTCGAGTATAGCAGGTTTCCTGATAAAAGACAATATCCTTGCTTTCATAGAATCCTGCGACCTGGAATCCCTGGTCTCTTTCTTTCTTTTACCGGTGTCGACAGAAGACTGGTATCCCGACATCACAGATAAATACCTGAGGTAGGTACCATGCACATAATCTTTACCCTGGAAAATTTTCCTGTAGCAGAGACCTACGGTACCCATAAGCTTCCTGTCTTTAAGAAGGGATAGGAAGCGGATATTCTTATAGGCTGCTATACGGGATCTTACCGAGGTAAGCTTATATCTCATTCCTCCCTTGCTCCCCAGTATTGTATTGGCAAGCAGACCGGTAATATTTTCATCCGCGTCGCGGGTAAGAACAGCGCTCAGTCCCTTAAAGGTAAATAAGGTTTTTCCCTCCATATTTATTATTTATCCAGGCTTCCAAATACTTTCTGCAGGATGGGTGATACCCTGGCATTTACATCTTTTCGTATTTTCAGTTCTTCCTCCGCCACCTTTACAAACATTCCTTCAAGGGCCTTTGCAGTAAGATAATCGCCCAGGTCGGTATCGACAGATTTTAATCCTGCTATCCTTCCTGCAACAGAATTAGCCAGCTTGTTCCACTGCCCTGTAAGGGCTTCCCACGAATCCTGGGTAGACACTCCTGCCACCAGGGGCTTTCGAACAGATGATTCGATTTTAGGGCTATAGAGATTAAACAATTCGTTATAGGTAGTACGGTGTAAATATTGTGTGGCAGCATCGTCTTCTCCCCTTAGAATTGAAAAAGCATCTCCAATTGTCATTTGCCTTACGCTGGCAATAAAAATGGGCGCCACCTCCCTGGCTGCATCCTCTGCGGCACGATTAATGCTCAGAATGGCATCCTGTACCAGCTTATCTCCCCCGGGGATCTTCGAAATATTCTCAATTATTACATTTGCTTCCTCGGGCAGGAGTATTTTAATAAGCTCGTCTCCAAAATACCCATCGGTTGCCCCCAGTTTTGCAGCAGAATTTTTTGCACCGGTAATCAATGCTTCCTTAAGCCCCTGGGATACTTCTCCTTCAGTAAGAGGTGCCACGGCAGTAACTGTTTCGAGGGTTTTAAGAAGCTCTGCACACGCGCTTAGTATTAAGGCAATTGCGACAATAAGGGTGATGGTGATTTTTTTCATTTCAGGATATTTTTCTGTTAGACAGTTAATAATAAAATCTTGCCTGTAACCTGTAATATTGCAGGCTTCCGGAAGAATAATCTCTATAATGCAAGTTATAAAAAATTAGGTCATCTTTAACGCAGGCTGCTAAATTAACCTTATATGTTGTTGGGGGACCGGTAAAGCTTAATGCATCAGGATTTCCCTGCTTCAAGCAGGCACTCAGCAATCTTAAGATCGAGCGGGCTTGTTATTTTAATATTTTCCCTGTTCCCTTCTACCAGGTTTATTTTTTCACCAAGTCGTTCAACAACAGTAGCATCGTCAGTGAAATATGGCGAGAAGCCACAATCATAGGCCAGGTGCAAAATATCACCCCTGAAAACCTGAGGGGTTTGCACAAGGCGAATACTTTCACGATCCAGCGGCCTGTTCCGGCCTGAACCCTCCTCCTTCCTGACTGATTCTGACAGCTTTATCACAGGCACGGCCGTACCCTTTCTTTCTGCCATATCAAAGCAATCAGATATAGTCTTAAGCGAAACCAGGGGCCTTACTGAATCATGAATTGCAATAACAGAATCCAGGCCTGTGGCCTTAATCCCGTTCTTAACCGAGTAAAAACGCTCGTCTCCTCCCTCTACAATTTTATGCTTAAACCCGACATTATGCCTGGTGCATATCTTTTGCCATGTCTCGAATTCTGATGCCGGCAGCACAACAACAATTTCGAGCGATTTATCAAACTCCAGGAACCTGTCTATTGAATGCAGTATTACCGGCCTGCCCTGGATTTCGATAAACTGCTTGGGAATATTATATCCCATTCTTTTACCCGTGCCGCCGGCCATTATTATGAGAAATCTCTGTCTTTCGGCCATCAGATTTAGAGTTGTTATTTCGTATAAACAAACCTCTTTATGGTTTTCTTGGGTGTCTTTTCAAATTCTTCTTCGTGTACCCTGTATTTAGACAGCTGCATATATGCAGGTAATTTTTCATTAAGCTCTTTTCTCAGCTTTTCATATACCTCCTCAATATTTTCCATTGCAATACCCTCGGCCTTAATCTGTTCCTTATCGGGACAAACAAGTGCAATAAGCCTGTCGCCCTCGTTAATAACCACTGACTCAGAGATATATGGCTGTGTATTTATTGCCGATTCTATCTCCTCCGGGTATATATTCTGACCCGAAGATCCAAGAAGCATGTTTTTGCTTCTTCCCCTGATAAACACATATCCGTCCTTATCAATAATGCCGAGGTCGCCTGTGTGCAGCCAGCCATTACTGTCGATAGCTTCGTCTGTAGCTTCCTTGTTCTTGTAGTAGCCCAGCATCACATTATCGCCCTTAACTATTATCTCACCTACTTCGTTCTGAGGATCCGGAGAATCTATTGTTACTTCAAGTGTATCGACCGGTCTGCCGGACGATCGTTTTTTTGTTGTTGCCCAACCAGAGTAACTTATCAGGGGTCCGCATTCGGTCATTCCATAACCCACAGTGAATGGCAGTTTAATCCTGGTGAAAAAGTCCTCGACATCACCGTTAAGAGCTGCTCCGCCAATAACCATCTCGATAAAATTACCGCCGAAAGAGTTGGAAAATTTCTCCCTTATTTTTCCATATAAAATACTGTTTATTCCGGGTATGGCCAGGAGAATTTTCATATGCGGTTTTGAAATGGCAGGGAGCAATCTCTTTTTATATACTTTTTCTATTACCAGGGGCACTGATATAATGAGACGAGGTTTTATTTCACCAAAAGCCGCAAGTATTACCTGGGGTGAAGGTGTTTTTGTAAGTATTGTTATATGGCAACCATAGGTAAAGGGGAAGAGAAACTCGAATGCGCAGCCGAGGGTGTGTGCAAGCGGAAGAAATGACACAATCTTATCTCCGGGCTTAAGGGGCATATTATTCTGTGCAAACCTTACGTTTGCCGCAAGGCTCCTGTGCGGAACCATTACTCCTTTTGAAAAACCTGTTGTTCCGGAAGTATAGCTCAATACTCCCATTTCTTCATTATCAATCCTTGAATATTCTATACTGTCGGCAGAAAAAGAAGGGTGCTTTTCGTTAAAGGCCTTATCAATACCCTTTACCAGGCTTTCTGTTTTCTTGTCCCTGCCGGCCACCAGGCTGAAGTCGTCGAGACTGATTACCACTTTTATTTCGGGCAGGCTCTTAAAATCAAGGCTATTCCATAATTTCCCGTCAGAAAACAAGAGAACAGAGTCTGAATGATTAATAATATTTGTGAGGTCGCCGGCCATAAAATCCGGCATAATCGGAACAGATACTGCCCCGTAGGTAACAGTAGCAAGATACACGGCACACCAGTGGGCGGAATTTTTACCCAGCAGGGAAACTTTGTCGCCTTCTTTTAGCCCGGCCTCCTTAAAAATCATATGAAATTTCTCAATCAGGACTGCTATTTCTGAATAGGTATATCCTTTGCCTTTATAGTCAGACAGTGCCTCAATATCCCAATTACTACGAATGCTGTCAGCAATATAGTCTATTAACCTTTCTTTAATCATAGGGGTAATATTTGTTGGTTTTAAGTAAAAATACGATAAATGACGAAATGAGGCTATAGAATATTTAAAAAAGCTTCTCTCGTTGTTAGTTTATGGAAGAGTGATATTGAAAATCCTGTGCGAACAGGTGCCCCGGAGCAGCTGCATACCAGCTTATTGAGGCAGGCATAAAAATCGTTTTGTAAAATTGCAGGCAGCGGCTATAAAATATACATCACCACAAGGGCCACTACAGACAGGACGTTAACCAGGGTGAAAAAATAATAGTAACTCTCCCTGTTCTTTCTGAAATGACCCAGTTTACGTGCAAAAATCCCTATGGTGGGCACAAAAAGAACCAGCAGGAATGCAAAAAACTCAATGTTTCCAAATTCAACACTAAGGCCTTCCTTGACCAGACTGGCCAGGTAAATAATAAGCATTATTGCAAAAAGGTAAACAAGGTAACTTATTTTTAGCAGGAGGGTCGACAGGGGGTACTTTTTATGCATCCTGTGTGGTTTCAGGTAGGCATAAGCCAGCGAAAAAACAACTATAATAATAAATGCCCCCAGTATAAAATTCATTATATCGGGAAAGTTGGAGACCCCTGTATTATCTTCCATCGTGTATGATTTTAAATATCATTGCTTGTCCATACAAGTGAACTTGCACCAAGCACTGCAGCATTCTGAGTGCTTAACTCGGAAGGCAGAAGTTTAACCCTGTCCTTATATATGCTAAGCAGGTGTTCTTCCATATATTTTTGGGCCGGCTCAAAGATCAGGTCCTTGGCCAGGGCCAGTCCGCCAAAGAGGAATATTGCCTCCGGGTTGGTATGTGCTACCACATCTGCAAGTTTAAAGCCGAGCATCTGGCCTGTATGGTTGAATGCACGGAGGGCAATTGCGTCTCCCTTAAGTGCTGCATCGTGAATCAGTTTTGAATCAAGTTCATCAAAACTAAGTTTTCTTAATTCACTGTCTTCAATGCTATCGGCCATTATTTTAAGAACGGTTCTCTTTATCCCTGAAGCAGATACATATGTTTCGAGGCAACCTTTGCGGCCACATCCGCAAACCCTGTTCGATTGCCCGGGTCTTATTGCTGTATGGCCTATTTCCCCGGCAAAACCATCTTCACCATAAACAAGCTTACCGTCTATTACAAAGCCCGATCCCAGTCCTGTTCCGAGGGTTATTACCACAAAATTCTTCATCTCTTTTGCCCCGCCAAAAACCATCTCTCCCACTGCGGCAGCATTAGCATCATTTGTTACAATAATTGGCAGTTCGGTATGCCTGTTGAAATATTCGGCCAGCGGAATAATACCTTTCCATGGCAGGTCTGCAGCATGCTCAATTGTACCCTTGTTAATATTGCCCATCGGGGCTCCTATCCCATAACCTATAACTTCATGCCCGTTACCCAGTTTTTTATTGGTAACCTGTATCTTTTCGAAAAGAGCTGCCACGAAAACTTCAGCTTCATCAAATTCCTTTGTTTTTATTGCACCTTCAGCGAGTATTGATCCGTTCCTGGTTACTATTCCAAATACAGTATTGGTTCCTCCAATATCAATTCCAATAGCTACTTTTTTCTTCATGCTCTATTTTTTGTAAGAATGTAAAGATAGAAAAATGTGCCTAAAAATTACAGACCTCAACGCCGCAGCCTGCATAAGCATAGAACAGGGGGCAGGCAAACCTAAAACTCGTTTCCTACTTTACGGGCTCGTTCAGGTTTATCAAGATCTATTCCGAGTGCCAGGCCGGTCTCAACAAGGAGGTTCCAGCCCGCAGCCAGCTCAATATATTCATTCCCAAAAGCGGCTTCCGGAATAATAACAGTTGGAAATATGGTCTGAGTGGCTGATACAGCAATAATCTTCATTCCAACTCCGTCAAGCAGGCATTCCTTAAATTTATTTACCTCTCCCGGAAATGGATTAATCCAGATAAGCACCTCATCACTATTCATCACTTCTTCTATACCATGCACACCGTAGGTTCCTTCAAGAAATTCAGATCTTTTCCTGGTTATTTCGTTTGTTTTAAGGGTAAGTTCTTCGGCAACACCGGTATTTCTGCCTGCAAAATATATTACTCCTGCATTCGAAACAGCTTCTGTTATTTCCGGATCAATATCAGCTGTAAGTGCAGATTCAAGCTTACCGGCGAGAAGATTCAGATCGAAGGGCTTTGATCCGTAAAGTATATTTAGCAGGGTGTCATAGAAGAGTGCCTGCTCAACAACCGATTTTGTTGCTGCCACAGCATCTTCCCTTCCACAGCCCAGTACATGTGTAAGATCACAAATGCTTTCAAGAGTTGTATTATTGTTAGCCGTAAGGCCAAAACAGGAACTGTGTTTTTTATCCTTAAGGGCTTTTATTAATCTAATAACTTCTTTTGTCTGGCCCGAATTTGAAGCTCCGAATACGGCATAGTTTTCAAGATCATATTCCAGGGCCTGGGTAGCACCCTCTGTGGCAATAAGGAATCTGGAACCGTTTTTCAGATTTTCATATATAGCTTTTTTTGCCGGAAAAATCCTGCTGCTGCCCTCGCCGCTCAGGAACATTCCTTTCTTTTCTTTTACCCGGTCTGCAAATATGTTTACAGCTTCAGTATTAAAACTCCTTATTACAGAGGGAGTTTCCATCATTTCCCTGACGAGGGCAAAGCGCTTATACCTTTCATTATTTAAGTTCATAGCCAGATTAGTTTTAAGATACAATATATTCAGCCAGGTCGTCCTGGACCTGTGGGTCCATCTGGAATCCTCCGCCCCTGTGCTGCCAGTATACTTCGGCATATTCAACATTTACATCCCTGCCATAGTCCTTGTTGCCCTGCAAAACAAAACCAAAAAAGTCATCCATTTTATGCATATGCCTCATTAATTCCTGCTGAGACAAATGATGCTCAAGCATTTTTTTCTTTGTTTCTATCACACTGCTTACATTAACATAAAAATGAGGCTCTACAAGCGATCCTCCAATCGGATCATTAAGCTTTAAGGGAGAGGTATGATATAGCAGGGGTGTTATTTCAAGGGGCTTTTCTTTAACCGGAACAGGATCAAGAGATGAGATTATTGCAGCCGATTCCACAATATTTGCAGTAGTACGATGATCGGGATGATAATCGTTGGGCAGATGTGTAAATATTATCCCGGCCTTAACTTTTCTAATCAGGGACATGGCTTTAAGCCTCATTTCCTTTGTGTCGAAAAGATAACCATCCTCACCTCCAAGACAGTAATATTCGGCATCCAGAACGGCAGCAGCTTTTTTTGCTTCCTTTTCACGCACCCTGGCAGTTTCCTCCATGCTCATCCCGCAGCCACCCATCTGCCCGGCGGTAAGAGTTGCAATTACAATTTTATATCCCTTATCCTTTAAGAGCTTCAACACGCCTGCATTCCATGCCTCAGCATCGTCAGGATGAGCGTGAAATGAGAGCACTGTTTTATTAAACCTATTTGTCATAACGATAAATTTATTCCACCGGTAAATTTTCTAATTCTATAAATTCAGGCAATCCGCTTACAAGAGGGGTCATATACTCAATAAATAAATCTGAAACTCCCGTTCCCTCAGCATTGAAAAACTCAGGAGGCATTGGTTTCGCTGCAACTGCCACGTCGCTGAGGAGAGCCTTGCCAAACTCAATCTTATAAGGTTTATCTGATACCCTGATTATCGAAACCATATGGCCCGTTTCTCCCTCCAGGGCCAGCTTAACTGCTTCTTTACCACACATGTAAGCCTCTTCAAGATCAATAGCCGAGGCCCTGACAAAATCACTCATAATAAGAGACTCGGTTATCTGGAACTCACCACGGTATCCAAATTCACTGTGTATCATTGAATGCAGCTTAAGCCCCACACTGGCACCCCCCATTGCCCCAAATTCAACATTACTGAATTTATCCTTTGTTTCTGAAGCACTCACCGGTGTTCCGTCAGCATATTTTATTCCTTCTCCGCATACTATAGAAACCCAGCCGTGTTCTGAAATACTTTTTTGAACATCTGAAAGGAAGATCTCCCGGTCGAAAACAAATTCCGGGGTATAAATAAGATGTGGTGCGTCGTTATTTTTTCTTTTAGCCATAGCCGTTGAGGCTGCAAGCCATCCTGCGTCCCTTCCTATGGTCTGGTAGACCACAAAGCTGTCAACCTTCTGCATGTCGCGTGCAAGCACCCCTGCTTGCATCACATTCAGAATATTAGACCTTGCTGCAGATGCAAATCCGGGTGTATGATCTGTTCCGAAAAGATCGTTGTCTACTGTCTTGGGAATGCCGATACCTGTAAGATCGTAGTTATTCAGCCGACAATAATTCTCTACCCTGTTAATTGTATCCATGGTATCGTTGCCGCCTATAAGGAAGAAATACCTGATATTATGTTTCTTCAGCACTTCCATTATTTTTGGGAAATCGGCATCAGTAATTTTATGACGTGATGAGCCAAGGGCAGATGAAGGAGTTCGTCTCAGGCCCCTCTTTACCCTGTCGGGCTGATTGCCAAGATCAATAAGGTTCCCGTCCATAAAACCTTCAATTCCATACCTCATTCCATAGATATTGCCAATCAGATCCGAGTTAACAGCACCATCTATTACCCCTGCAAGGCTGGAGTTAATTACTGCTGTTGGTCCGCCCGACTGGCCAATAACTGCATTTCCTTTTAACATTTTCCTTTTCTTTCCTAATCAAACAATAACTCTCCAAAGTATTCCGGCCTGTGATAATCAGGTTCGCTGGTAAGCACCTCGTTCCATGTAAGGTAATGAGGCCTGGTAAGCATATCACCACATTTATAGAAATTAGCTTTCACTCTTGTGCCTTTCGCAATGGTAAATTCTTTTCCGAATAGCAAATCAAGGGGTATGGCCACTGTCAGTTCCCATTCCTGCCTACCGGTTTTTTCCGGAAATGTTCCGGTTCCAAGCGATGAATGGCGACGCACCCTTGAAACCATTGATCTGTCAACAGGTTTTGAATCGTGCCTGCCAGTTCCGCTGCCCATGTAACATACCCCAATGCTGTTAAACTCAAAATTCAGGTATTTACCATCTTCAGCGGGAGCTACAAAAAATTCAACGCAGGAGTCTTCGCAAACCATTTCATTATCATAGCCCTTCTCTGCTTTCACAAAATCTTCGCTTACATAATATTTTATAAATAACTCGCTATCAGAATAAGCTATAACAAATTTTACTTCCGGTTTGTAGTTAAAATCTTTCCAGTTCACTGTGTCAATAGACTCAGCAGACGAAAGTTTATCCAACCTGGCAGAAATCTCTGCCAGGTCGGGTAAACCATCATAAACACCTAAATTATTAACCCTAATAAACTTCAAACCGATATTGGTTTTTTGTTTCTGAACTTACCGAACCAATATACGAATAAAATTTCAATCAGGGCCTAAAAATTCAATATTATTTTTGGATTTCTTTCCAGGCTAAAGCTGCGGATCCGAGTACTGCGGCATTATTTTCCCTGATTCCCGACTGAAGTATTGCCACTGTATTTCTGAATACAGGCTGAATAAACTCGTCAACATATTTACGAAGCGGTTTTAAGAGCAGGTCGCCCGACCTGGAAAGTCCGCCGAAAAGAAATATTGCCTCCGGGCTTGTTACCACCACAGCATTTACTATTGCCCTGGCCAGCATTTCCGCGGTAAAATCAAAAGCAGCAAGGGCAACAGGGTCGTTATTATCTGCTGCATCGGCAATCATCCTGGAGCTGATATCGGCGGGATGCAAGACCCTCAGCCCTGAAACATCATTCATTTCGCTTAGAAGCCATTGCACAGTTCTTACTATTCCGGTAGCCGACACATAGGTCTCCAGGCATCCCTGTCGTCCACAGCCACAGTCACGCCCGTCAGGCACCATAATCACATGACCGTATTCCCCTGCAAAGCCTGTATGTCCGTAAACCACGTCCCCGTTTACAACTATCCCGCTTCCAAGACCGGTTCCGAGTGTAAGAACGATAAAATCCTTCATTCCCTTAGCCCCGCCAAACATCATTTCTCCAAGTGCGGCGGCATTTGCATCGTTAGTAAGGCTTACTTTGAGCTTCATTCTCTTTTCTACCATTCCGGCGAGGGGTACTATCCCCTTCCATGCAAGGTTTGGTGCCAGCTCGATGGTGCCCTTGTTGTAATTACCGTTTGGTGCTCCGATTCCGATTCCCCTGAGCTCATATTTATTACCATTCAATTCCAGTATCTTTGCCGCCAGACCTTCAACAAAATTTTCCACTTCAGGGTAATCGGTGGTTATAATAGAGCTTTCGCCAAGCACCTTCCCATCAATATCAACTATGCCTATTGCTGTATTTGTTCCTCCTATGTCTATTCCTGCAACAACTTCTTTCATGCTGGTAATATTATCGGGTATTTATTTCTTTTTCAATGATGCATTTTTATCATTCAGGGTATTCAATTCCCAGTCCTGCTCAAGATCCCATTGTACTTTTATTTCGATCCTGGCCGGGTAGTAAGTTACTGGTTCAGGCTGCCTGCCTGTTTCATAATTGCCCGTAGTCCATTTTCCGTCACCATCCAGGTCGAAAATTGTTTTGAGCATATACTCGCCCTTTTCAAGCAAGGGATAATATACTTCATTATCATCCGGCAAAACAAGGCGGTCTTCTCTTATTAATTTTTCGTCGGAGCTTAATAATTGCAATATTACAGATCCTGTATAGCCCGACAGTCTCATCCTCAGGGTTCCATATGAATCTTTGTTGCGAACGGTAAATTTGAGCCCTGAGGAATCATTCACATTTCCGAAAATATCCCTGAATGTACCCCTGTTCCAGCTAAGTACATATGAGCTGTCCGGGATAAATGAATAACTTAGAATTGCCCGGTTGCTGTGTGTGCTGTCAATATCCAGGCCATATTTCATTTTATACCTTGATGTGTCGGCAATAAGAAAAAGATCAAGCAGGGAAGCATCAATCTTATCCAGGGGTTTATCAGATATAAAGGTAATTTTGTTCCCCGGTTTAAATCCTGCCCTGCCTCCTGCATTGTGTGTTATAAGCAGGGCCGGTTCTTCTTCGGCAGTCCTTCCTCGGGGCCTTCCTGGAGCAAGGTAACGGAAGGAGAGTGTATCTTTTTGAGCCACAACACTTCCGGTTGAATCTGTTTGAGGGTATGTTGTAAGTACTTTCAGATTCTGTGTTGAGTACATCGCAGAATCGAGCAGCCAGAGGGTAATTGAATCATTTCCAGGCGAATTTTGCCGTAAAAAGCGGCTGTCTTCAAAGCCCGGAAACTCAACTGTAAATTGCCCCGAATCAACAGGAAGGTTAAAAATAAAATCAAGCCTGTAAGCCATCTTCCTGTCGGTAGACCTGAGGTACTGGTCTTTCTTGTCGGAGGTAAAAAAGAACAGTTCGTATTCTTTACCGGGAATTTTAAGATAGTTTGCAGAGTCTGCAGCCGATGTAAGGCTGTCGGGCATAGACGGAATAAAATTGTTTGCAGCAGAAAGGTTAATTATGGAATCAATAAAGGCAAAGCTTTCGTCAGGAAGGTCATAATACTTATTGCCGTTCAGATCTGTCAGCCCGTAGATTGAATAAGTTCCATCAGCTATATTATCAATCCTGAACTTTCCGTCATCTGTTGCCCTTGTAATATATTCGGGTAGGCTTGTTAAGGGGAGGGTGTCATTACTATCGGAGTAAAGCATCACAAAAACATCTTCCCCGGGATCAAGGCTCAGGGCATTTAAAATAGTACCGGTAACAGAAAGGGAGTCTATGCTGGGACCTGTTGAAAATACATACTGAAAATTCTCAATAGGATTATTTTCATTCAGATCGCGTATTGCATCAAGAAAATAAAAGGTATAGGTTACAGAATCTCTTAATGCTTCCTCGAAACTTACAATCATTGTTTTGCCTTTGGTTTTAACCTCGGGTGTCTTTTCGAAGGGAGGCGAAATCATAAGTTTCTGAGTAACATTATCAAGTACAAAAAACTCGTCAAATGTTACCCGAAACTCGCTGGCAGCAAAATTTGTTGTTTTATCAGGAGGTTCGGCTTCGAGTACTATCGGCGGATCTTCATCCGCCGGTCCGCCGGAAGGCCCGGCACTGTTTTGCTTGGCACAGGCTGAAAAAAACCCGGCAAAAATAAGCAAAGCTCCAATATGTGAGACAGTTCGGATCAAGTCAAATTTATTTTACTGAATACAAACCTACATCAAATTTTTCTTAATTTTGGAAATCATTTTAAAATTGTTCGACATGACATTTGCCATTATAACATGGGATGTAAATCCTGAAATATTCAGAATAGGAAATTTTGCTGTGCGGTGGTATGGCTTACTTTTTGCCTCGGGTTTTTTGTTCGGCTATCTCCTGTTCAGAAAGATGTTCAGGAACGAAGGGATAAAAGAAGAGGTTCTTGAAAAACTTACTATCTACTCTGCTCTTGGAACAATAATTGGTGCCAGGCTTGGTCATTGCCTTTTTTACGAACCATCTTATTACCTGGCCCATCCCATTGAGATTCTTAAGGTCTGGCAGGGGGGACTGGCAAGTCATGGTGCAATAATTGGAAATCTTGTTGCCCTCTGGCTCTTTGTCAGGAAGGTTCACAAACCTTATATGTGGGTGCTTGATCGTATTGTAATTGCAGCTGCCCTGGCCGGGGCAATGATCAGGCTTGGCAACCTGATGAATTCAGAAATATATGGTATAGAAACCACACTGCCCTGGGGCTTTGTCTTTTTGCAAAATGGTGAAACAGCTCCCAAACACCCTACACAGATCTACGAGGCACTGGCCTATCTCCTGATTTTTGTCCTGCTTCACAGGCTATACTGGAGAAAAGCAGGGAAGTTTATCCAGGGAAGTCTCTTCAGTCTCTTTTTTATCCTTGTGTTCAGTTTCAGGTTCTTTATTGAATATGTTAAAGAAGACCAGGTAGCCTTTGAGGCAGGAATGAAATTGAATATGGGGCAGTGGCTAAGTGTTCCGGTTGTGCTGACAGGAATTGTACTGATGATATATAGCATCAGAAGGCACAGGCAGAAGATGCCTACTTCCTGACAATCCCGTAAAAAAGTATATCGATAGTGGCATCAACCCTGTGCTGATGCACTCCTGTTTTTGGGCCCCAGAAGAGTGGTTTTTCGAGTCCCTTAAGAGCCGTTTGCACGGCAAGAGCTGCCAGCCTTGTATCTGCAAGATTAAAATGACCCATCTGCACACCTGCCCATAAAATATACCTGAATAAAGCTATTTCGTTCTGATCATATTTTTCCCTCTGTCTTTCAATAAAATCAAAGTGATCGAGCTCTGAACTGAAAATAGCATTATAGTAGTTTGAAAGTTTTTCGAACGCTTCCATCTTCACCCTCACATAGAGTCTTAATCGCTGTTCAGGGTCACTGGTACTTCTTATTGCTTTTGTAAGCTCATTCTTAAGCACTTGAGCCTCATTATCAATCACAGCCTCAAAGATCTCCTCCTTGCTCTTAAAGTAATAATAGATAGATGATTTACCCTTCCTGAGAGCTGCGGCAATTTCTTCCATCGTGGTTTTTTTAAACCCGTATTGCCTGAAGATTTCGCTGGAAACCTTTATAATCTTTTCTCTATATTTATCTTTATCAACCATTTACCAGAACATATGCTAAGAGCATGCAAGATATAATTATTATGTGAAAAAAAGAAGAAGCAAGCTCATTTATGGAATTTATTGGTCGAATATTCGAAAACATTCTGACAGGCTCCCTGCTCCATTCAAGTATTTTTTTTAATTTTATGGATTCTCACAGCATCACATGCAGAGGTAGTATGTGATCTGAAAGTAACAGAATTAAAAAGTGAAAGTCGGGGATAAACAATACCAATCAATCTGGCTTAACGCTGATGATAATAGAATAATCAATATCATCGATCAGCGCTTATTGCCTTTTGAATTTAAAATATTATCACTTGAAACGGTAGAAGACGTTTTCTATGCAATCAGGGATATGGCTTTAAGGGGTGCTCCGCTAATAGGAGTGGCTGGTGCCTTTGGAATGTATCTCGCCGCACTCGAAATCAGTAATCGTTCAAACCCTGCAGATCATCTGAGAAATGCAGCCAGGTACCTCTCTTCATCAAGGCCAACAGCGGTAAACCTCGACTGGGCATTAAAAAAGCAACTTGAGCTTGTTGGCAGGGATGATTCAAAAGAGATACTGGTTAAAAAACTCCTGGAAAATGCCAGGAATATATGTGCTGAAGAAATTGAGAAATGTAGGCTTATAGGAGAGTCAGGCCTGCCTGTTATTGAGAAGATAAGCAGGCAAAAGAAGGAAGAAACTGTAAATATTCTGACTCACTGTAATGCCGGGTGGCTCGCCTGCGTTGATTATGGTACGGCAACTGCACCAATTTACCTGGCTCACGACAGGGGAATTAAGCTGCATGTATGGGTAGATGAAACAAGGCCCCGAAACCAGGGTGCAAGGCTTACTGCCTATGAACTTGGCGAGCATGGTGTGCCCCACACCCTGATTACCGATAATGCCGGCGGGTACCTTATGAAAAAAGGCATGGTGGATCTTGTGCTTGTTGGAAGCGACAGGACGGGCTCACAGGGAGATGTGGCAAATAAGACCGGGACCTATCTGAAGGCCCTGGCGGCAAAAGATAATAATATCCCTTTTTATGTAGCTTTGCCAACATCAAGTATCGACCGCTCAATAATAAATGCAGAAGATGAAATTGAAATAGAAGAAAGAGACCCGGAAGAAGTTTCACATACAGAAGGTTATCTTGAAGGAGAAATTGTTAAGGTGAGGTTGTGCCCGGAACAAACAAAAATCTCTAATTTTGGTTTTGATATAACTCCAGCACACCTTGTAAGCGGGCTGATCAGCGAAAAGGGAATTGTAAAGGCATCAAAAGAAGGGATAAATAGTTTATTTACAGAATAATATAATAAAAGAATGGAAGGCGTAGTAAAGTTTAACTGCTACTGGAAACAGTCAGGCCCCGTAATTACCGATGAACCTTTTTCAATATTAAATTACTGGAGAGAGGTTCTTTTTAACATGGACCTGATCGGTGCCTATGAAAACGGTGTGGGATTTGGAAATATGAGCATGAGGGACAGCAACAGCAAAAAGTTCTTTATTACAGGCTCTGCTACCGGCGAAATACCGGTGCTTGAACCTGAACATTATGTTTATGTTGAAGGATATAATTTTGAGGATAATGCAGTAATGTGCTCCGGTTCGCTTAAGGCCTCATCGGAGTCGCTCACCCATGCAGCCATTTACAAGGCTGATCCCGACACACATGCGATTATTCATGTGCACAATCTCGACCAGTGGGAAAGGTTAATGAACGTGGTTCCTACAACACTGCCCGAACTTGAATATGGATCGGCCGAACTGGCAAAAGATATTTTTCGCCTCTTCAAAGAAACAGATGTTATTGAAAAAAGAATTATAGTAATGGCGGGCGATAATGCAGGTTTAATAACTTTTGGCAACGATATGGACGAGGCAATTAATGTCCTGATGTCTTATATTGGTGAGGAATGAAGAAAGTAGGTATAATCGGGGGTTCGGGACTTGATAATCCTGAAATCCTTAAAAATCCCCTTGAACACAAGCACCTTACATCCTTTGGTCCCCCGTCGTCCTCAATACTTGAAGGAAAGATTAACGAAGTCGATGTAGCTCTTGTTGCAAGGCACGGACGCAATCATACCATACCACCCTCGCAGGTAAATAACAGGGCAAATATTATGGCTCTTTCAGAAAGAGGCTGCACGCATATAATTGCAACTACTGCCTGTGGAAGCCTGAGAGAAGAAATCGGCAGGGGTGATTTCGTGATCCCCGACCAGTTTATCGATTTCACCAGGCACAGGATTTCAACATTTTATGACTCCTTTAAGCCAGGCGAAATGAAGCATACTCCCATGGCAGAACCCTTCGATAAATCAATGGCAGGGATCATTGCCAGGGAAGCTGAGAGTCTTGGAATAAAGTGCCGTAAAGGAGGAACAATTATAACAATCGAAGGGCCGCGTTTTTCTACAAGGGCCGAATCAAATATGTTCAGACTATGGGGTGCCGACCTGGTTAATATGTCTACCGCACCCGAGGTAAGCCTTGCCAACGAGGCCGGAATCCCATATGCTGCCATTGCCATGAGCACCGACTACGATTGCTGGAAGACCGATGAGGAAGCAGTAAGCTGGGAAGAAGTTATTAAAGTATTCAATCAGAATGTACATAAGGTAATCGCCCTTATTTCCTCGACAGTTAAATCATTATAAGTACAGATTTACCTCTAATATGCTCCGCCAAAATGTCAGCCAACGCGCTGGCAATCATGTCATTATGGCTGTGGGCTTGATATTCTTATGTTTTATTCACCAGGGCATAGCATTTCAAGTGCCTGTTATTGTGGCAGATAGGTCTTTTACTGTTTAATTCTTAATATTACCCGGAATACAATTTGATATACAGGATATATAAAATAATAAAAACATGCAATTAGATAAGTTTACCATAAAATCACAGGAAGCAATAAGTCGTGCCCAGCAGCTTGCTCTTGCTAAAAGTCACCAGGCAGTTGAAACTGGTCACCTTCTGTCTGCAATTTTTGAGATAGATGAAAATATCCTTCCATATATATTAAAGAAATTATCTGTTAACGAACAGAATATAAAATCAATAAGCGAAAAGATAATTGAGTCTTACCCCAGGATTTCGGGAGGAGATCTTTACTTCTCTTCTGAAGCAGGAAAGGTTTTACATGATTCGTTAAACCAGGCAAAGGAATTAGGGGACGAATATGCCTCAATTGAACACCTTCTTATAGCACTTTCCGGCTCAAAAGGGGATATCGGGGATATGCTCAGGGATGCAGGAATAAACAAAAAAGACCTGAAGGAAGCCATTAAGGACCTCCGGAAAGGTTCGAAAGTTACTTCACAGGGTGCAGAAGACACTTATAACTCACTTTCACGTTATGCCATCAACCTTAATGAGAGAGCAAGGGACGGGAAGCTTGACCCGGTAATTGGCAGGGATGAAGAAATACGGCGTGTGTTACAGATCCTTTCAAGGAGAACCAAAAACAATCCAATACTGATTGGCGAACCCGGTGTTGGTAAAACAGCAATTGGTGAAGGTATTGCGTTTCGCATTGTTAATGGTGATGTGCCCGACGACCTCTTATCGAAAGAAATATGGTCTCTTGATATGGGTGCGCTTATTGCCGGGGCAAAATATAAGGGTGAATTTGAAGAAAGGCTTAAATCGGTTGTTAAGGAGGTTATTTCATCAGACGGCCAGGTGGTGTTGTTTATAGATGAGATTCATACCCTTGTTGGTGCCGGTGGTGGCGGCGAAGGAGCAATGGATGCTGCAAATATTCTGAAGCCTGCACTGGCCAATGGTGATCTCCGGGCTGTTGGTGCAACAACCCTTAACGAGTACCAGAAGTACTTTGAAAAGGACAAGGCTCTCGAGAGGAGATTCCAGAAAGTAATGGTTGATGAACCCGGAGAAGAAGACGCTATTTCCATCCTCCGTGGCATAAAGGAACGTTATGAAAACTACCACAGGATAAGAATTAAGGATGAAGCAGTTGTGGCTGCCGTACAATTATCGGCAAGATATATCACAGACCGCTTTCTGCCCGACAAGGCAATAGACCTGGTAGACGAGGCTGCAGCGCACCTCAGGCTTGAGATGAACTCAAAGCCCGAAGAAATTGACACCCTCGACAGGAAAATTCAGCAAATGGAGATTGAAAAGGAGGCATTTAAAAGGGAAAAAGACAGGGAAAGAACCGAGCTGATAAAAAAACAACTTGCCAATCTCGAAGAAGAAAGAAGGCAGCTGGCTGCTGTGTGGGAAGAAGAGAAAAAGATTGTATCATCAATCCAGGAAACCAAGATCAGCATTGAGCAATTAAAACAGAACGCCGACAGGGCAGAAAGAGAGGGTGATCTTGGTCTTGTAGCAGAAATCAGGTACGGACAATTGCCTGCTGCCCAGAAAAAGCTTGAAGAATTTATACTGAAACTGTCCGAATATGAAAATAGTGGAAAAAGGCTTGTCAGGGAGGAAATAGTATCGGAAGATATTGCGGAAGTTGTATCTCGCTGGACAGGCATTCCTGTTTCCAGGATGATGCAGAACGAAAAGGAAAAACTCCTGTATATTGAAAAGGAACTTGAAAAGAGAGTTGTGGGGCAGGAAGAAGCAATACATGCAGTAGCAGACGCTATAAGACGAAGCCGGGCAGGTCTTTCAGATCAGAACAGGCCAATCGGTTCGTTTATGTTCCTGGGTACTACAGGAGTGGGAAAAACCGAACTGGCAAAGACACTGGCCGAATATCTCTTTAATGACGAGAGCCAGATCACCCGGATTGACATGAGCGAATACCAGGAGAGGCATGCAGTTTCAAGGCTGGTTGGCGCTCCTCCCGGCTATGTTGGTTATGATGAAGGCGGACAATTAACAGAAGCCGTAAGGCGCAAACCATATTCGGTGGTTTTGCTTGATGAAATCGAAAAGGCGCATCCCGACACCTTTAACATTCTGCTCCAGGTGCTTGAAGATGGCAGGCTTACCGACAACAAGGGACGGGTGGCCAATTTTAAGAATACTATTATAATAATGACATCCAACCTTGGTTCTGAATTAATTAATGAGGCCTTTGCTAAATCAGGCGAAAGTATTGATGAGAACCTTTTTTCGGCGACACGAAACAGGCTTTTTGACCTGCTCAGGAAAACGATACGACCTGAATTTCTGAACAGGATTGATGAACTTATTATGTTCAGGCCTCTGGGTAAGGATAGCATTGAAGGAATTATCAGGATACAGCTGGGTCTTCTTGCAAAAACGCTTGAAAAGCAGGATATAAGGTTTGAGATCAGCAAGTCAGGCATGAACTATCTTATAAGCAGGGGTTTCGATCTTCAATATGGAGCCAGGCCCTTAAAAAGACTTATCCAGAAAAAGATACTTGATAAGCTGTCAATTGAGTTACTTAAGGGCACTGTTGCACCCGGCATGGATATTATTATTGATATTGAAGGAGACGAGGTGATATTCAGCAACAAAGACTAAGGGTAGCGGTCCCATTCTAACTTTAGTCACTTAAAGTACTTTACTTAAGAAGCTATTGCATATATTGCGAAAAAGCTTTAATATTGCAGTCCGAAATTTGACCAGAAAAATATTTCGGGAACGGGCCCATAGCTCAGCTGGTCAGAGCACCTGACTCATAATCAGGGGGTCGCTGGTTCGAGCCCAGCTGGGCCCACCTCCGCAGGATCACAGATCAAGCAAGCACAGCCACCTTCGCAAGAAGGTGGTTTTGTTATTTAGTGGAGCGTTGAGAGCTTGATCTCATAAGCGACAATAAGTAACAAAATACCATTTGCCATGGGCAAATGGCTGTGCTTATTTGCAGTACAGGATACAAGGAGTCGCCTTTAACTGCCGTGGCAGTTAAAGGCACCATTCAGAGCGCTGGTCTCAAAGCCATTGCTGCAGTCTGGCCCCTCCCTAAAATCACGCACTGCGTGATTTTTTAACGGTCGGTCCTGATCCCAGCTGGGCCCACTCAAATCATACTTTATTGCCCTCTAATTCAATATATTAGAGGGTTTTGATTTTTTCAGGGGACAGCATGG
>JAZBNV010000185.1:0-20272 GCA_036350795.1 Marinilabiliaceae bacterium | reverse complement strand
TTATTATCATCCAAACGCTGGTAACTGGCCTGACAATCTCTACTCACAGGTAGATACTCGGAAATATATTGGAACCGTTTCATCAACGGTGAGCTCACTAAGTTGGTTTGCTATCTGGTCAGGCGTACATACTGAAATTGGAGTTGCACCTGATAACAGCGTTACTTTTACTGAAACTAACTGGTATGATTATGTTATTGAGCTTGGAAACTCTGAAGAACCAGGAGATGAGCCTTGTTTCTATGATCCTGCAACACGAACCTTTACACTTGTCTACCAGTATTCTGGAAGTGGAGGATACAGGCATTTTTATGAAACTATGGTCTACAGTCCGGATCAGGGAAAGTAATTGAGCATTATAAAAGTATGATGCAAAACTAACTTTGTATCTAAAATATGTTTTAAAGAAGGCCAATAAATTGTTGGCCTTCTTTTTTTTGTACTAACTTTAGGCTTTACAAAAAATAGCAGTATCTGACACTCTAATTATTTATTATTATGAAAAAAGTCTTTGTTGCATTAGTGATAGTAGTTGTATCCGGCATTTGCAACATGTCAAAAGCCCAGGATTTCCTGAGTGCTGATGCATCTGCTTTCAGAATGCAGTCTCGTTTTATTAGTGGAATAGATTTGTATATAGCTCCTTCAACAACTGTTCAGAATACTTCACTGGTACCAACTTCCGTGAATTTTAAGGCCGGGTATAAATTTGGCACTGTTCAGGCTCTTGGTACCTTAGGCATTCAATACCTTAACAGCGAGAACTTTATTCCTCTGGGGCTGGAATTGAAGAAGTACTTTTCGACAAATAAGTGGGCTCCGTTTATTTATGGAAGAGGAGGGTACAGTATTCATCTTAAGAGAAATATTAATTCCCGCTATAATACTGCCGACTATGCCCAGTACGATCCTGCTTTATTCGCCGGCGTAGGTGTTGGCTACAGTGTGGTTTCCACTCTTAACGAGTTTTATTTCTCGCTGGGCTATTACTACCATCAGCTTGAAGAGATTATTGCCATAAAGGACGGTGAAACAAGAACAGACCTGTCAATGAATGGAGTAGCCCTGACAGTGGGATTTACATTTTGAGAGCAGTAGGAACACAGACCTAATGGCTGTGTTCCAGTTTTATTGTCCATACTCCCGGTACAAAGAGGGTTACTTCCAGTTCGCCATTGTCTTTTCTCCAGTCAATTTGCTTATATATGTAGTTAAGCTTAAGTTTAACCGGAAACTCTTCGATATTGGTAAATTGTATCGTCCTGTTCAGGGTACGGTCAATATCCTCAACATATTCCCCGCTGCTTATTTCGAAATCCCTGATTGTAGCCGTTTTGGCAGGTACTCCATTCTCGGTAAATTCAATAAAAATCTGGTTCTCATACTCATTGCCCCGTACCACATCAGGAATAATCTGGCTTGGACCATTAAGCTTTTCTACTTTATATAAGCCACGTGCATCATTAGGAATGGCAAGTTTATCGGCAACCCACATACCATAATACTGTATAAGGTTTCCACTGCTCATATCATTCAATATACCATATCCGTCACGCAGACCCTTCTTAAAGGTGCCTATATAGTTCGACCCGTCGAGGTATTCATATACACCGAAGCCATGAGGATAGCCTTTTCTAAAGGTTCCATGGTAGCTGTCTATTCCCTGTGCTGCTCCTTCACCATCTGCCAGCCCCTTTTTGCATTCGCCATTGTACTGTCCTTTTAGATTTTCCATCAGAACTTCGCAGTTTGTTGTCTGCGCAATCGCTGCGCCTGAAACAAACAGGACAGCAAGTAAAAGTGTTGTAGCTCTTTTCATTATGTTTAGCTTATAAACGTTAAAATTCTGTTTTGTATTCACTTATAAAGATAGCTCTATCTTCATTAAAATTATGTGTTATATAATATATTAATTCTTCCCACACCCCATGCCCCATGCCCCAAGCCCCACGCCCCACGTTTTGTCCGTTTTACAAGCGTATCACAAAGGTCGTTCCCTCGCCCGGATTGGAAAAGACATTTAGTGTACCCTTATGCATATTAACAATCTGTTTTGAAAGACTCAGTCCTATTCCCGATCCTTTCTCCTTTGTTGTAAAAAACGGTACAAATATGTTGCCAATAATGTCGTCCGGTATTCCAGGGCCATTATCAGTTACCCTTATCCATGCCTTGCCTGCTTTATTAAGCCCGGCCTCCAGGAATACTGCTGCCTCATCATCCTTCGAAAATGCTTCGATGGCATTCTTAAGCAGGTTCAGTATTACACGGCTGAAAAGCTCTTTGTCGACGAAGATCTTAAGATCTGCAGGATGAGCCTGGTACAGTATATCAACCACCTTGCCTGTTTTTTTTCTGTATTCCTTAACCAGCGATGAAGCCAGGATTGATATACTGTCAAATAACTCGCTGACTTTTATATCAGCAGGCTCGGGTCGTGGCAATTTAGTGAGGCTCCTGTACGACTCAATAAAGGAAATCAAACCCTTGCCATGTTCTTCTATAATGGAAAGACCTTTTATGGTGTTTGAAATAGTTTTTTCGTCTATCTCTGAGGGTTGCAGTGGTGTTTCCTTCTTCCTGAAAAAGTTTGACAGTGTTGCACTGAGTGAAGTTATCGGGGCCACCGAGTTCATTATTTCATGATTGAGTATCCGTATAAGCTTTTGCCATGATTCTATTTCCTGTTTGTCAAGCTCATAACTTATATCATGCAGGGCCACAAGCTTAACTTTATTCTCTCTTAAGAGCATGCTTGATGAAGTTGCATGCAGGTACCTTGGTGATCCTCCGATCAGGGTGCTCAGAGACCTTGATTCACCATCCTTTATCTCCATTATCAATTCTTTAAGGCTGGGGCAAATCCTGTTTATCTGGTTAATATTATGCAGTGTATCAATGCCCAGAAGTTTGTTGAGAGCCGAGTTGCTCAGGTGTATGTTCCCTGCATTATCAGAAACCAGTATGGAGGTGGAGGCGCTTTCAACAATTGCCATATAATACTTTTCCTGCACAGTTATATCAATACGTGCATCCTGTAGCTTCTTATTCAGCAGGTTAAGCGACCTGTGCAGGCTGTTAAAACTCTTCAGACCGGTTTTTTCGTTAAATACAAGGGTTGAGTCTTCATTCTGAACAGCATCAAAGAAATATGCCAGCGAATGATTCGCCCTGTTAACATAATAAAGAAGGTTAATAATAATAATGATGTAAAATACTGCTCCAACCAGCAGGGTAAGATTAATACCATTCCTGAGAAATATCCAGGAAAGGAAGAGACTCAGTAAGGCAATAAGCAGGATTCTTATAACAAGGTTGAAGTAGAACTTTTTATAAATCATATTTCTTAATCTTATTATAAAGTGTTTGCCTGGTTATCCCCAGTTGTGATGCAACCGCTGAAAGATTTCCTTCATTCTTCCGTATTGATTCCTTGATCATACCTATCTCCATCTCTTCAAGCGTAAGTGCTCCTCTCTCAGGAAGATTTCTGCTTCTCGATTTCAAAAGCAGGTCCTGCCTGTCAATTGTCGGACCGTCGCAGAGTATTACCACCTTTTCGATAGTGTGCTGTAATTCCCTGATATTTCCCGGCCAGGGGTAGACACATAGCTCTTCCAGGGCGTTACTGTTAAACTTTAAGCCGGGTTTATTATATTTATCAGAGTACTTGCGGAGAAAGAACTCCGAAAGAATGGGAATATCGCTTTCTCTTTCCTTCAGAGTAGGTACTTCAATGTGGATGGTGTTAATACGGTACAGAAGGTCTTCCCTGAACAGTCCCTCTTCCACCATCTTTTGTAGGTTCTTGTTGGTGGCGCATATAAGCCGTATATCAATATTAAACGCTTTGTTAGATCCAACCCTTGTTATTTCCCTGTTCTGGAGAGCCGAAAGAATTTTTGCCTGCATTGGAAGCGACAGGTTTCCTATCTCATCCAGGAAGAGAGTACCCCCGGAAGCCATCTCAAACTTGCCCGGCCGGTCTTCAACTGCATCAGTAAAGGATCCCTTAACATGTCCGAATAGTTCACTTTCAAAGAGTGTTTCGGCAACAGCCCCCATATCTACCGTTACCATTATTTCCTTGCTTCGCGAAGACTTCCGGTGTATATCTGATGCCACCAGCTCCTTTCCGGTACCATTTTCACCTGTAATAAGGACAGTGGCATCTGTAAGGGCGACCTTGTCAATTATTTTCATCATACGCATCACCGGAGCAGACGAGCCGATAATCTTTTTTGCTGAATCCCGGTTTATCGTATCCTGGAGATTCTTTTTTTCACTTCTCAACCTGCGCACTTCCTGCCTGCTTTGCCTCAGGCTGAAGGCCGACAGCAGTGTGGCCAGCATTTTTTCGTTTTCCCATGGCTTAAGGATAAAGTTTGTTGCTCCCTCTCTTATTGCCTTCACCGCAAGATCAATATCACCGTAAGCCGTCATCATTACCACACTTATCTCACCGTCAATCTTCTGTATCTCCTTAAGCCAGTAAAGACCTTCATTACCACTGTTTATACCTGCACTGAAATTCATATCAAGCAACACCATGTCAAAATCACCCGATCCCAGTTTTTCAGGAATCCTGTTTGGTGTAGTAATGCTTTCAATATATTCAAATTCAGACTGAAGCAGCATTTCAATTGCGCTCAGTACACTCTTATTATCGTCTACAACAAGTATTCTGCCTTTATTCATTCTGGCTGGATTTATGAATTAAGGTCCAAATTAACAAAATGTATACAATATTGACAGGCCTTGTAAAAATAATTGACACTTATAGATGGTATTTATTATCCTTTATTCTTTAAGTAGTTGTAAAACAGTAATATATATAATTTGGCACAGACTTTGGATTTAAGGGTGAAACAAAAATTGTATCTCTGGCATGAAGAAAGCAGTAATAACACTTTTATTAATTACAGGTCTTGGCATAGCAGGATCAGGACAGGAGAAATGGAGCCTTGAGAAATGTATATCATACGCTATAGAGAATAATATCGCGCTTAAAAGGCAGCAGGTCCAGACCGAACAGAACCGGACCAACCTCCGGCAAAGTCGTGCTTCACTTTTACCCAACCTCAACTTCCAGTCGTCCGGCACAATGAACTTTGGACGTTCGGTCGACCCGGTTACTGATGGAATAACATTTAACCAGAACTTACAGAACTTCTACTTTCTGGGCTCCAATATCACTTTATTTAATGGTTTTGCACTGGCAAACAGGATGTCAGCATCAAAATTCATGTATGAGATGGGGCTTGCGCTTGAACAGGCCAACAGGGATCTTCTGACTGTCGATATCACCAATGCATATTTCCAGGTGCTTATGTACAGGGGAGTTGTATCAACTGCCGGCAGACAGCTGGATGTGTCTGAACAGCAACTGCATCGGATAAGTGTAATGGTTGAAACAGGTGCCGAAAGCAGAACTACTTTACTCGAGATGCAAAGCCAGGTCTCAAACGACAGGCTATTGCTGACCCAGGCAATCAATAATGAGATGATTGCACTCGAGTCGCTGAAACAATTACTCCAGCTCGATTCAGCTACAGATTTTGATATCACTGAAGAATCACTCCTTGTTAACATAAACGATGAAGTAAGCACAGACGTGGATAGTGTTTATGAAGTTGCCAGAGAAATCCTGCCCGGGATAAATGCCCTGGTATTGCAGGCTGAAGCCCGTAAGAAACTTGTTAAGGCAGCAATCGGAGAAGCTTCACCCGAACTTACCTTAAGTGGAGGATGGAGAACAGGGTATTATGATGCCATGATGGAGGGAGTGGCAACCACCCCGTTTTTTGAACAGTTGCAGAACAATAAGAACCAGTCGGTAAGTGCCACGATAACTATCCCGATTTTTAACAGGTGGCTTGCAGGATCCAATATTAAAAGGGCTAAGCTTAACCTTCAGGATGCCGAATTACAGTTGCAGCAGGAGTATAATACTCTTTATTCGCAGGTAACAAATGCCACACTTGAGCTTAAAGCTGTAAAAGATGAACACCTGGCAATAAAAGACAGCAAGGAGTACAGCGACCTGGCTTTTAAGGCTGTGGAGAAGAAATTTCAAACAGGGATGGCCAGTGCTACTGAATATGCAGAGGCCAGGAGACAGAAGTTTTATGCCGAAGTTGACATGCTACGGGTGCAGCTGCAGTATAATCTTAAGCTGATGATGCTGAAATATTATTTTACAGGCCGCTGGGAACTTTAGACTGAAGATTTATTAAACATAAAACGTTTAACCTATAACATTTTACATTTAACGTTTAACATATAACATATAACATTAAGTTATGGATAGAGTAATTGAAAAGAAAAAAGGATTAAAAAAGAAGCATATTGGATATATAGTATTAGGCTTATTCCTTGTTGTAATAATTTATGCTGCATTTTTCACCGATCATACCTCTACACTCAGGGTTTATAAAGACCGCCTGGTAATTGAAGAAGTAAAATATGGTACTTTCGACGATTACACAACGATAAACGGGCAGGTAGAACCTATAGCAACTATTTATCTCGATGTTGAAGAAGGCGGAAGAGTTGAAGAGAAGCTTATCGAAGAAGGTTCGATGGTGAAAAAAGGGGATGTTATTATTAGATTGAGTAACCCTGATCTGAGAATGCGAATACTGGACAGTGAAGCGCAGCTTGCAGAAAAATCTAATATGCTCAGGAATACAAGGGTAGCCATGGAACAGGAGCGTTTACAGATTAAACGCCAGATACTTACATCAACCTTCGATATTACAAAGCTTAGAAGGGCTTACGAAAGAAATAGGGTATTGTACGATGAAGAGCTTATTTCTGAGGAAGAATATCTTAGCTCAAAAGAAAACTTCGAGTTGGAGGAACAGTCGTACAGGTTGTTTATGGAGCGCCAGAAGTCCGACTCAATTTTCAGGACCGTACAGGTGCTTACAATGGAAGATAACCTTGAAAACATGAGGCGCAACCTGGAAATGGTAAGAATGAGGGAGGAGAACCTGAACGTAAAGGCACCTGTTAACGGACAGCTTGGTACCCTGCAGGCAGAAGTAGGAGAATCCATACAAAGAGGACAGAGGATTGGCCAGGTAAACGTTCTTACCTCGCACAGGGTTACTGCACTTATCGACGAGCATTATATCGACAGGGTGAAGGCAGGTCTGCTGGCACATTTTGAACGTAACGGAACAGAATACGAGCTAAAAGTAAGAAGGGTATACCCACAGGTAAGGGATAATCGTTTCGAAGTCGATATGATATTTACCGGGGAGGTTCCGGATAATATTCGGACAGGACAGAGTTACCATATTGAACTCCAGCTGGGGGCTTCGCAGGAAGCAACCCTGATAAGAAAAGGCGGATTCTTCCAGACAACCGGCGGACAGTGGATTTTCGTGGTCGATCCTTCAGGCGAATTTGCAACTAAGAGAGAAATAAGACTTGGAGAGCAGAACCCGATGTATTACGAAATTCTCGAAGGGCTGCAGCCCGGCGAAAAAGTTATCGTCTCTAATTATGACAGCTTTGGCAAGAATGAGAAACTGGTTTTTAAATAGGCAGGGGAGAGAGGCGTAGGGCGTAAGGCAAAAGACGCAACCTGCCTGCCGCAGGCAGGGACGCAAGGCAAAAGGTAAAAAATTATTGATTAAATAAAAGTAAACAAACTCAAAATAGAAGTATCATGATTCAAACAACTGACTTAACAAAGGTTTTCAGGACTGAGGAAGTGGAAACAACAGCTCTGAAAGACATTAAACTTACAGTAAACGATGGCGATTTTACAGCTGTAATGGGACCCTCGGGATGTGGCAAGTCCACTCTCCTTAATATCCTGGGATTACTCGATAATCCTACCTCAGGGAGCTACGTTTTTAACGGCACCGAGGTAGCAGGACTGAAAGAGAAACAGAGAACTCTGTTCAGGAAAGGAAATATCGGCTTTGTATTCCAGAGTTTTAACCTTATCGACGAACTCAATGTTTTTGAAAATGTAGAGCTTCCGCTTATCTATCTTAAGATGAAGGCAAGCGAGAGAAAAGAGAAGGTTAAGGCTGTTCTTGACAGAATGAAGATAGGTCACCGGGCAAAGCATTTCCCCCAGCAATTATCGGGCGGACAGCAACAAAGGGTTGCGATAGCCAGGGCTGTGGTGGCAAATCCAAAACTTATTCTTGCTGACGAACCAACAGGTAACCTTGATTCTAAAAACGGCCAGGAGGTTATGAACCTTCTTACTGAACTTAACAAGGAAGGGACTACCATAGTTATGGTAACCCACTCCGACAGGGATGCTGATTATGCTCATAAGATAATTAACCTCTTCGACGGACAGATTGTTACAGAGAATAAGAAAAAATAGCATACAGCTGGGGAATATCCCCGCATTTACCGGGTCTGCCTGCCGGTTTATACGTATGAGGCAAGGCCAGACATGGATTCACAACTGCTAACTCACTCCCCCCGTTTGCCTGGTTCAGGGGGGAGGTATGAGACTTTATAATGCAATACTATTCACCTGCATCGTATTATGAGTTTCAGATACATGACATAAAAGAATATTTCTTATTAACATACCAGCCATGTATAAGAATTTCTTCAAATCTTTTTTAAGGTCTGTCGGTAAGAACAGGATAACCTTTGCTGTTAACATTGCAGGTTTCACCTTTGGAATGGCTGCCTGCATCCTTATTTTTATGTTTGTTTATAGCGAACTGACATATGACCGGCATCACCAGAAAGCTGATCGTATCTACAGGCTTGCAGTACAGGCTATGATAGGTGATACAAGGATAAACCAGACATCTTCTTCTGCAAGGGTTCAAAGGGAGCTTCGGGAGCGATATCCTGAAATAGAAAACTCGGTTAAATTGATTGATATCGGCAGAAGCACAATAAAATACAAAGAAACAGTTTTCGCTGAGGAGGAGTTTGTTTTCTCTGATTCGACTTTTTTTGATATATTTTCTGCCAGGATAATTGAAGGTGAGTTTGAAAAGCCTCTTTCTCGACCAAATACACTTGCTCTTTCAAAATCGTATGCAGAGAAATATTTTGGTAAAGAGCGCGCGATTGGAAAAAAGATTGAACTTAATAATCAGTACCTTGGAACAACTGTTTTTGATGTTGTTGCCGTGTTTGAGGATATGCCTTCCTCTTCCCACTTTCATTTTAATCAGCTGGCAACCGTTTTTAGCTTCCCAAGCCTGGTTGAGGATTCAGGATGGTCGCGTAATATATTTGTTAACTACCTTTTACTGCGAGAAGGTGCATCTGCCGCGCAGCTTGAGGCAAAATTTGAAGATTATGTTCGCCAGAATATCGGGGATAGTCCCCAGCAGTATGATACATGGGTAGCTGATGGAAATTATTGGAAATTCTTTCTTCAGCCTCTCAAAGATATACACCTGAGATCAGATCTTAATAACGAATGGGAAAGTAACGGCAATATCAAATATGTTTTCATTTTCTCGGCAATTGGATTGTTTGTTTTGATTATTGCATGCATAAACTTTGTTAATCTTTCAACGGCAAGATCAACTCTGCGCTCAAGAGAAGTAGGAGTGAGGAAGGTGAGCGGTTCGACAAAAGCAATGCTCGTAAGGTATTTCCTGGGTGAATCGTTTATTACTACAATAATTTCACTCTTACTGGCTCTCCTCCTGGTGTCACTGGTTTTACCCTATTATTCTAACTGGCTCGACAGGGATCTCAGCCTTAATCTCTTTGGAAATATATTGGTACTTCCTGCATTAATAATTGCCGTTGTTTTAGTGAGCCTGGTAAATGGTATATATCCGGCATTTGTACTTTCATCATTCGATCCAACAAGGGTGTTAAAAGGCAAAATGGGGAATACCCCGAGGGGAATTGCACTCAGGAATACTCTTGTTGTTATTCAGTTTGCTGCATCAATCTTTCTTATAATAGGTACAATTGTAGTTAATAAGGAACTGTTATTATTGCAGGGGAATGAGCTGGGCTTTAACAAAAAGAATCTGATGCTTATTAGCACTTCCCCGGAGTCTTATGCCGTCCTGAAGTCCTACAAGGATGAGCTGGCTTCCAAAACCGGTGTTGTTGCAGTGGCTGCATCAAATACTCTTCCGGGCATGGGTTTCAGTAACTGGGGTTTCGGGGCCGAAGGAATAGATAACACGTTTACCCTGAATGTATTAGCCGGAGATTATGACTTTATTAATACAATGCAGTTTGATATGGCTGATGGGCGCTTCTTTCAACCTGATCACCCCTCAGATTCTGCAGCTGCCTTGCTTAACGAAACAGCAGTTAAGGTGCTGGGCATCGAAAACCCTATCGGCCTGCGGATAAATAATTTAAATACCGAGCGGCAGTATTATACTGTGGTTGGTGTAGTTAAGGATTTTCACTACGAATCCCTGCATTCAGAGGTACGCCCCATGGCTATGATGCTCCAGGGTGGTATCTATCAGGACAATGTGAGTTTTCTTACGGTACGGTATAAGGATGGCTACGAGACAGATATATTGAATTATGCAGAAAATCTCTGGAACGATCTGATTCCGGGTGTGCCATTTGTGCACAGCTATTTTGAAGAAGATTATAATCGCCTCTATAATAATGAGCAGCAAACCCGCCAGGTATTCACTCTTATGGCCTTCCTGTCAATCCTTGTTGCCTGCCTGGGTCTGTTTGGTCTGTCTGCATTTATTTCCCAGCAGAGAGCAGGGGAGGTAGCTATAAGAAAAGTATTCGGATCTTCAATAAGGGAAGTCATTACACTTCTCCTCAGGAAATATACCCTGTGGATAGTTCTTGCTTTTATGCTGGCATCACCGATTGCATATTATGTTATGTCTAAATGGCTTCAGAATTTCGCATATAAGGTACATGTTGGTCCGCTGGTATTTGTTATTGCCCTTATAATATCATTGTTGCTGGCATATATTACAATCTCAGCCAATACACTTAAAACTGCCCGCATCAACCCGGCTGATGCACTACGACACGAATAAAGAGGGAAACAGGCCGGATACTAAAGACTGTGTGTAAGTTTTGATCGGGCTTATCTGCTTATTTTTTTTAACATCCTGTTCCCGGGCAATCTTGTTGCTAAGGTGGCAAATGCAACTACCGATACTGAGCTTAAAGGCATCAGTATAGCTGCAACTACAGGAGAGAGATTGCCACTTAGTGCGAAGGATAAGCCTATAATATTATACAGGAAGGAGATAAAAAAACTGAGCCGCACAATGGTCATGGATCGTTTGCAAAATGACAGGTATGCAGGGAGCCTGGTGAATTTTTCAGCATCAATAATTGCATCACCGGCAGGGGAGAAGTGGTAGATATCGTCAGCTACCGAAAGGGCTACATCACTTTTCATAAATGCCCCCGAATCATTCAGGCCGTCGCCGGTCATCAATACCCTTCTTCCTCCTGACTGCAGCCCGGCGATAAAATCCCTTTTCTGGTGTGGATCCATATTAAAGTGAATATTGCCAGGGACAAAGTAATTCTCAAGAAACTCCCTTTCAGTGTCATTATCACCCGAAAGAAGATAGGTTTTATAGGTAGCTGAGATATCTTTTATAAGGCCTTCAAATCCCTGCCTGTAGAAGTTTCCAATCTCAAAATAACCACGGGTATTATTATCTACAGAAAAATAGACAGCCGATTTCTCATGTATCCCGCAGTCTTTCTTCCCTGTAACATATTCACATGAGCCAAGTTTAATGTCGTGTCCGTCTATTTTTGCATAAATACCCCTGCCTGCAACTTCAACATATCCCCGGGCAGGCCTTGATTCATACGGATAGGCAGACGCAATGGCAATACTCAGCGGATGCGTTGATTGCCGCGCCAGCGAATAAGCATATGCTTTTTCTTTATCACTGAGCTCTTTACCAACAAATCTTATCCTGTTCATATCAGGCCTGGTAAGAGTCCCGGTTTTATCAAATACTATGGTGTCTGTTTCTATTATATTTTCAATTACAGAAGTATTCTTAATATACATGCCACCTTTGCCCAGTATACGCATTACATTGCCAAAGGTGAATGGTATGGTTAGTGCAAGGGCACAGGGACATGCAACAATTAATACTGATGTTAGGACCATTACTGCCTTTGAAAACGAATCATCTATTATCCACCAGGTAAACCCTGACAGGGCAATCAGTATTACGGCAAGGGTGAACCATGTACTTACACGGTCAATAAGAGCCTTTATACCTTTGTTCTCATGGTCCTCTGCCCGCGACTGATTCCACAGACTGGTAAGGTGGCTCTGTTCGATCTCTTTCTCGACAGTTATAGTAATTGAGCCTCCGTTCTGTATGCCACCTGCATATAAAAAATCACCGGGTTCTTTGTGAACAGGAGCTGATTCCCCTGTAACAAAACTGTAATCTATCATTGCAGTACCTTCGTTCAGCCTTGAATCTGCAGGTATAAGTTCCCTGTTCCTTATCAGAAGCTTATCTCCCCTGCTTATCTCCCCGAGCAGGGCACTGTGTTCACCCTCATTGTCCATACGGGTAACTGCCACAGGGAAATAAGACCTGTAATCGCGATCGAAGGAGAGGGCTTCATAGCTTTTACCCTGGTACCATTTCCCGAGGAGCAGGAAGAAAAGAAAGCCCGAAAGACTGTCAGAATAACCCGGTCCTGAACCTGAAAGTACTTCGTATGAAGTTACCCCGAAAAGCGAAAGTATACCTAATGCTATAGGCAGGTCGATATTAATAAGACCTTTTATAAGATTCTTGAAAGCCGATACAAGGTAGTCGCTGCCGCTGTAAAACACCAGTGGAACAGTGAGAATATAACTTAAGTAATACAGGAAAGACCCAAGCGATTCCCCAAGTGGTTCTCCATTAAAATATTCAGGAAGGCTGTAGAGCATTACATTACCAAATACAAAACCGGCTACTCCTATCTTGTAAAGCAGTAGCCTGGATTTGCCGGCAGAATCCACGCCATCATCAGAATTAAGGGTTATTTCAGGTTTGTAATGTATCGATACCAGCAACTCAACCAGCTGTCTCAGGCTTATCTCGTGAGTATTGAAGCTGATGCTGATTTCTTTTTTTACGAAGTTTACAGTAGAATGCTTTATCCCGCTGTTAAGTTTTCCCAGGTTTTCAAGGAGCCAGATGCATGAAGCACAATGAATAAGCGGTATATAGAATTTTACCCTGGCTATGCCTTCGTCATAAAACAGGTATAGACCTTCTTTAACATCATCTTTATCAAGATATTCATACTTTCCTCCATGTTCGGCTTCAGCGACCCTGATTCCGGGGGTCTTTTCAATATCGTAATATTTATAGAGCTTGTTTTCATTCAGAAGGCGGTAGACCTGCATGCATCCGTTGCAGCAAAAATCAAGCTTGTTCCAGCTTACCGGCTTAGAGCCACAGTCTGCTCCGCAGTGAACACATGCTTTGCCTGGTGCCATAAGATTTCCTATTTCATACCCCCGTGCATGCTCATTCCGGGACTAAGCTTTTCAAGCGGGGGACTGAGATAGGGTATACCCAGTGAGAGTCCCCTGAGTATGAATATAATACCAATAATTACCACAACAAAAGGAACAATTTTATTTATCTTATTCCTCAGGGGTAAGCTAACAGCATTACCTACAAGTGATATTGCCAGCATCATCGGTATTGTCCCCAGGCCAAACAATAGCATAAAAGCAATACCTTCTATTATACTTCCTGTGCCGATGGCTCCTGCTATTGCCATATATACCAGTCCACAGGGTAAAAGTGCGTTCAGGAGGCCAATCAGGAAGAGTCCGCCATATGATCGCAGCTCAAATAGTCGGCCTATTGCTTTTCTGAGCCTTGAGGTTAGCGGCTCTGTATTTATAAAACCTGAATTACTGAATATTGAAGGGAGTAATACTGATAGAATCATAAGAACACCCATAATAATGGATATCCACCTCTGGAAGCCTGCCATACTGAATCCTTTCCCGATCAGTCCGAAAAATGCACCCATAACACCGTACATAATGGTTCTTCCGATATTGTAAAGAACACCACCAGTTATTTTCTGCAGGTAATTATTCCCTCTTAGCGGCAGGCTCAGTGCAATAGGTCCGCACATACCTGCACAGTGAAAACTTCCCATTAATCCCAGTACAAGTGCTGAAATAAGTATTTCCATTATTCGGCCTCTTTTTTATCTATAAAAAGATCTTTTTCGATAGCATACTCAAGATCATCCATCAGCCATCCGATTTTAAGAAGGTATCTTCCCCTGGCAAGAGCTGATTTGCCAGTAACAATAGAATCTGAGTCAATGATTATTTCCTGTCTGAAATCACTTTTCTTACCGGATGGCCGGTAAAACCAGATATCAAATTTGTTGCTTTTGCTGAGAATGGAAGCAGCAGGGTAGAGAGCAATATACTCAGTCCTTTGTAATACCAGTATACTATCGTAATAAGGCTGTGACCTTGTTACAACTTCCAGCCTGCTTGAATAATCGGCACCTTCCCTGTAATAATTATCACTTACAAGATCATTGTTCTGCCTGAGAGAAAAAATAATGAATACGGTACATATAGACAGGAAGACAATAATAAAAATAAGAATAGAGTTACCCCAGTTCAGTTTCATTCGCTTGCTTTTGTAGGTCCAATAAAATTAATCCCGGTTGATTCTATCAGTTCACCATTTTCAAATGTACCAATTTTTATACCTGTACTTTTCCCTGAAAGGATATTTTTTGGAATTTTTACAATCAGAACCGACTGGTAGGTGCCATTGGGTGCAATTTGTATCCCGGGTATGGCATATTGCAAAGATCCTTCTTCAGGGTAAAGCAGCCTGGATTCCAGTTTCCTTTCCCTGTCACTCTTGTTAAGTATTTTTGTATTGTAAATATTTGAAAGGGTAAGACTGTCAATCTCCTGGTAGAGAGCACCCGGAACCCTCAGAATGCTTATATCGATATCTTTCCTCCTGTTTACAGTGAAAGCCAGTACAACAAGCAGTATGGCCAGTACAGCAGAATAGGCATAGGTACGGGGATTGAAAAGAGCTTTTTTACCTGTTTCAATGCCTGCTGCCGAATCAAACCTTATAAGGTCGGGTTCTTTTTGTACCTTTTGCATAACCAGGTTACATTCATCAATGCAGGCTGTGCAGTTTACACATTCGAGCTGCGTACCATTTCTTATATCAATACCGGTGGGGCATACAGCAATGCACTGCCTGCAATCAATGCAGTCTCCTTCAGCCTTTGCCCCCCTGGGTTCTCCTCTTTTATAGTCGTAGCTTACAGTAATGGATCGTGAATCCAGTAATACTCCCTGGATTCTGCCGTAAGGGCAAACCATAGTACATACCTGTTCCCTGAAAAAGGCAAATATCCAGTAGTAGAATCCTGATATTCCTAACATTATAAGGAAGCCCCTGAGATTATCCTTTACCGGTGAGGTGATAATTTCCTTTAATCGTTCAGGTCCTGTGAACCAGTTAAGGAAAATATTGGCGAGCAAAACTGTTACCAGGAAATATGTTATATGCTTAAGAATAGTCCTTATTATTCGTATTCCGGCCGTGGAAGAACTCTTTTTCTTTTTCCTGTAATTACCGTCAAAAAGGTACTCAATTCTCCTGTAAATCATTTCCATAAATACTGTCTGCGGACAGGCCCAACCACACCAGAGCCTTCCGAAAATCACCGTGAACAGTACGATAAAAACAACGCTTACAGCCATTATAACTGCCATAATATGAGTGTCCTGGGCATAAATTATATTGCCGAAGATTGAAAATCTCCTGTTTGCAATATCCAGGAGCATCAGTGGATTACCTCTTACCTTTATTATTGGTGCCAGGATCAGGAACAGGAGAATGAGTAAGGAAAAGGCAGTGCGCCTGCGGTACCATTTGCCGCGTGGCTGTTTTGCATATATCCATTTTCTCTTGCCGCTTTCATCAATATTAATTGGCCTGTCGCGGAAAGTTTTTGATTCGATTGTGCCCATCTAGATGCATTCCTCTCCCTGCGGGTCCCTGGGGTTGGCAGGTTCCGATCCTACAAGTACAAGTTTAATATAGGAGCTGAGCTGTGCCATCTGCTCCTCTGTCATCATATTCTTGTAGGCTGTCATTCCTTTTGCAGGTCTGCCGTTCCTGATTACCTCTATAATTTCTTCAGTGCTGCAACCGTTTATCCAGTAATTGTCGGTAAGATTAGGCCCAATGGCATTTCCTTCCCCGGCTTTTCCGTGACATGCCATACATCCCTTATCTGCATAAAGTGTTTCACCGGCCTCAATTATCTGCTCCTGGCTCATTTGCAGGGGCTCTCCACTCTCCATGGCTTTTTTAAGGGCCTGCTTTTCTTCAAATTTTGTCACGGATTTTTCGTAGAGGCTATCCTGGTCCTGCTTATTACCGGGATAACCAAAATTGTGAATTGCATACAGCATGGCGAAACCTATGGTAACAAAGAACACAGCCATTATCCAGTATGGAGCAGGGTTGTTGAGTTCTTTTATACCATCATACTCATGCGAATCATCGCTTTCAATTAGCCCGCCATTCTTCTTATCTTTTGATTCTTTAAGATCTTCTGCCATAGTGAATGCTTTACGGTTGTATTTTATTCTAAACTGTTATTATCACTTTCAAATACCATGTTCTTATAGCCCTTTACTTCCTGTTTGGTGAGCCGTAAGGTCCTGATCAATATCAGAATAAAAAGGCATATAAATATTAAGAGGCCTGCAATGTAATACCATTCCACCCCATATTTGCCACTCATTAGTTCTCCTACAAATCCCATATTACTATTTATTTGCAGCAGGTGAAATATCCCTGCCCAGTTTATGCAGGTAGGCTATCAGTGCAACTATCTCACTCTCAGGATCAGCTTCAACTCCCGAGGCTTTCAGATCAGCAATAACTTTTTCTGCCTGCTCCAGGTAGTCCGCCACTGCCTGGTCTTCATATCCTTCTTCGTAGGGTACACCGAGACTTTTCATAAGCCTGATTTTATCGCTTACCCTCTCAAGTTTCACTTTCTTATCTTCCAGCCATGGATAAGCTGGCATTATCGACTGAGGGTTCATATCAAGAGGCTTCAGGAAGTGAGAGAAATGCCAGATTGCCGTTTTGTAAGTTGACGAACCAATATAGCCTGCCCTGGCCAGGTCAGGTCCGGTTCTTCTCGAACCCCACTGGAAAGGATGGTCATACACAAATTCACCTATCTTGGAATATTCTCCGTACCTGTCAGTTTCATAGCGTAAGGGCCTTACCTGCTGCGAATGACAGTTATAACAGCCGTTACTTATATATATATCGCGGCCTTCCAGTTCAAGTGGTGAATATGGTTTTACACTGGCAATCCTGGGTATGTTTGAATCAACCCTCAGCATTGGGATTATCTCAACCGCTCCCCCTATTATAAGGGCAATAAAGATCAGGATTGAAAGCTTTACTCCTTTGCGTTCGAGCCAGCGGTGGACAGTTTCGCCTGCAGCCGTTCTTGAAATGGTGTTTACAAGGGCAGGAGCCTCAGCAGCTTCGTCGGCTACTACCTTTCCTGCACTTATTGTTTTAGCTATATTGTAAATAAACATTACAATTCCGCCAAAGAAAAGTATTCCACCTACGATCCTGAAATAATACATAGGCATAATCTGGCTGGTTGTTTCAAGGAAGTTCGGGTAGGCCAGCAGACCTTCGGGTGTATATTCCCTCAGCATCAGCCACTGGGTTATTGCCGCCCAGTAAAGCGGTATGGCAAACATCAGTATCCCAAGGGTGGCAATCCAGAAATGCGTATTGGCAAGTTTCCTTGAAAATAATTCGGTCCTGAATAACTTCGGAACCAGCCAGTACAGCATTCCGAATATCAGCCCGCCATTCCATCCCATCCCGGCAATATGCGTATGGGCAATTGTCCAGTCGGTGAAGTGGCTTATTGCGTTTACGGTTTTAAGCGACATCATCGGGCCCTCGAAGGTCGACATTCCATAGGCTGTAAGTGCTACAACAATAAACTTCAGGTCGGCCCTGTCCCTCACCTTGTCCCATGCACCCCTGAGGGTCAGCAGGCCATTTATCATTCCGCCCCAGGAGGGTGCAATCAGCATTATTGAGAAGGTAATGCCAAGTGCCTGTGCCCAGTCTGGCAGGGCCTGGTAGAGCAGGTGATGCGGCCCGGCCCACATGTAGAGGAAAATTAGAGACCAGAAATGTATAATTGAAAGCTGGTATGAATAAATCGGGCGGTTCGATGCTTTTGGAAGGTAATAGTACATCAATCCCAGCCATGGGGTGGTAAGAAAAAAGGCCACGGCATTGTGTCCATACCACCACTGCACAATTGCATCCTGTGCACCGGCATAAACCGGGTAACTCTTAAGTATGCTCAGCGGTACCTCTATCGAGTTTACAACATGCAATACTGCAACACCGATAAAGGTGGCAAGGTACCACCACACAGCAGCATAAATATGCTTAACCCTGCGGGTAAGAATTGTGCCAATAAGATTTGCTCCGAAAATTAACCATATCAGGGTTATAAGAATATCAATTGGCCATTCCAGTTCAGCATATTCTTTGCCTGTTGTAAAACCTGCAAGCAGGGTAACAGCAGCAAGGACTATAATTAGCTGCCAGCCCCAGAAGTGTATTTTGCTGAAAAGATCACTGAATAGCCTTGCTTTAAGCACTCGCTGGGTAGAGTAATAAATGCCCGCAAACATTGCATTGCCAATAAAGGCAAATATTACCGCATTCGTGTGCACCGGGCGCACCCTGCCAAAGCTTGTAAATTCAATGCCCAGGTTCACTGCCGGAAAAGCTATCTGTATGGCTGCAAGCAGACCTACAAGCAGGGCTACTGCACCCCATACCATTGTTGCAATAATAAAATTTCTTACCGTGGCATTGTCGTAATTAAATTTTTGAAGCTCCATACCGGTGTCAGTATTGCGGAAAAGCACTAGTCCTTTTCCTTTGTTTCAGTTTCAGTTTCAGTTTCAGTTTCTATATCGTCATCCTCAAATAACACTCTTACAGAAGGAGTATAGTTATCCTCGTACTGGCCTGACCTCACCGCCCATATAAAAAGCACCAGGAATACCAGGGCAGCCACCAGGCTTACACCAATTAAGAGGTAAAAGATATTCATAACGACAGCCAAATATAATTAATAGATGTCAAAGGTATATATGTAGATATGATCATTTTTAGCATGTATACTTATTTATCGAAGGCAATCCCCGGTTTTACGCTACAATTTAAACATAATTTAGAATTATTTTAATCAGCTAAAGCTCGAAAGGTTTACAGTGACGGGCTCAGGCTGCCTGCCCGGGCGGGGGCAGAAGGTTGTACATGCCTGAATGGCATTTAAGCTTTCCTCAAATTTTCAGGTAACTGTTGTTTTCGTTTCTTTTAATTGCTACATTGTATTATAAAACCATTAAGCCTTTGCCCGTATTTAGAAGACGATTGAATAGGAAAGGCCTTAAAAACAACTTAACTAACATTCTCAGAAAAAACTTAAGCAATGAAAAAGTCCTTATTAATTGTTGCAGTCATAATCATTTCAGGCTGCTCTACAGTATTGTTTTCACAAACCCTCAGCTTTGGTGTTAAGGGAGGATTAAACCTGTCGAACATGCTTGAAGAAAGCGATTATGACTTATGGAGTGAAGATTATTCATATACTCCTGGTTATAATGCAGGCATCTGGGTCGAGGTCCCGGTTTCACTTGACCTCGTTTTTGAAGGTGGTATAAGTCTTGATACAAGGGGGTATAAGTTTGAATCAGAGGGAACCCTTGGATCCGTAAAAGTAAACTTTAACACTCTTTATGCCAGTATTCCCCTTAAGGTAAAAACAATAAGAATGGCCGGGCCGATCGAGTTGTTTGCTGCTGCAGGAGTATCTGCCGGCTATGGCCTTTCGGGAACAATTGACCTGGAAATGGTGATAAACAATGTTGAAACTTCTGAAACAAATGATATATGCTGGGGCAACGATCCTGATGACTGCGATCTGAAAAGACTCGATTATGGTGCTCTGGGCAGTGTGGGTGTCGGGTTTAAGGGCATTCAATTAGAGCTTGCCTATTACCACGGACTTGCAAATATTTCGGCTTATACCGACGACAGCTATGTTATTAACAACAGGGCCTTCAGCGTATCTCTTGGCTATAAGATTGGTTTCTAGCTGACTCTGTGTTATTAGAGGCTGTCTCAAAAGTATAATACTCCTGTCATCCCGAGTATAATACTCCTGTCATCCCGAG
>JAZBNV010000184.1:0-4111 GCA_036350795.1 Marinilabiliaceae bacterium | reverse complement strand
TCCCAGCTCAGCCTGTGCTCCGGATCGTCGGCCCACCTTGTATGCTGGACATATTTCCACCTGGGATACCATGTTGGTCCGTAACGGTCGTCAAGCTTTTGCCAGATCCACCATGTTTTGGTCCACTCTTTTCCTTTTCCCCACTTTTCTCTCAGCTCATCGTTCTCGTAATATTTTACAAGATCCAGGTTCCTTCCTGTTGAATCGAATGAGAAAAGCCTGTTGCAGTCTTTTACTGCTTTATCCCTCATTTCTTCTTCAAACCAGGCAACCACCTTGCCCTGGAACCATCCGGCGTGAGCTTCACCACGGTTAGGGATAGGAGTTATACCTGCGACTTCTCCATTATCATTCGTTGGTCCGTGCATGGTATGTGCCAGTTCGTGAGCGAATATTGATATTATACCTGAAGGCGAAAGGCTTATTATTCCGTTCTCTTTAGGTTTAAATGCGTTGACGGCCCAACCACCACCACCTCCTGAAGAGAGTATAAGATACATTGGCTCCTGGGTTGGTTTCGATGGCAGCCAGCCTTCAACCAGTTCTTTAGCTTTTGGCAGATCCTCATCAACTGTTCTTATTAATTCATCTTTCTGGTTGGCTGCATAGAACAATACGATATCGTTGAATTTCTTTTCAATTTCGGGGTATATTCCACCACCGCCGCCACCTGATACCGGGTAGCGTGCTTCGCCTCCTACAGGTTCTTTTCCTGCAGCAACCCTGTTTATCTCTTCTACAAGTATATTATTTTTTAAAGCTATTTCATCTTCAGGATCATTGCGGTTGGTCTGTAGCAATTCGTCGTTCCCGATAATGCTTATAAAGCCTTTGCCTGCCTGCCTTGTAATATGTACCGGCTGACCTTTTTCTCCTTTTGCAATCACGTCCCAGTCATTGCCGCAGGTGAGTACTGCGTAATTTGAATTCCTGTAGGTGTCGGTTTCAGGGCTGATGGCTGCATCAAATCTGCTGCACAAAGTGTTAAGCGACCATGATTCAGCGATTTCTTCAGTTTTCGGAGGAGGTGCAAAGATCAGAAGACCACCACCATCATTTACAAAATTTTCGAGTGCATCTATTTCTTCGGGCAGGTAGTCCTGTGCATTCGGATCACTCTGGATTGTTATAATTACATTATATGAAAAGTTAGGATGCCAGGCGAAGGGATAAATTCTATTTTCTTCGTCCCATTTAAGTCTTATCCTGCATTGTCCGCCGGGGTCGAGTACCGAGTTCAGTGTGGCCTGGTTGCCAATTGCCCTGAAACCAGCATCGTTTAATCTTCGTGGCAGCCCCCACATAGTTACAAACTTGCACTGATGAGTAAGGTCAACCATTACATTTATACCATTATCCTTATCAATGTCCTGCAAAGGCAGAGGATACCTTTCGAACACTTCTGCCGGCAAAGTTGTGCCATCCTTCCATGCGATATCAATTGCTTCATCACTTGCAGGATCAATAGTTTTATTGTTTGACCCACAGCTGCTTAATGCAACAGAAAAAATTAAGATCACTAATGACCAGCTGGTGTTTTTCATATAATATTGTTTTAAGAGGGAAAGCAACAGGCCTCCCGAAGGCCTGTTGCAACCTTACATGTTAATTAATCTAAAAGCTAAGCTAAATTACTTTTTTGTTGTGTAAGGTATCCTCATTTTAAGTTCCCATGTACCGCTATCGTTAATTTTAATTCCCCAGCGTATATAGGCACGACATTCTATTTCTCCTGTTACAGGATCTGCATATGGGGTCCAGTCCTTAGGTCCCTGGTCAGCTTCCCATTGTGCCACATCCACATCAAATGCGTTATCTGTTGTAAGATAATACATGAGGTAGGTGTTGGTTCCGGTATAGGTTCGTCCAAACTGTGGAAACGGAGGAGCCGGAAGCGAGAAGGTAGTGCTGGTAGCATCAGTTGTTGTCTCAGTCGAGTTGTCGTGAAAATTCTGCAGGAAAGTTGATCCTGAAGGATAAAACACAACTTCTTCTGGTGCAATTGGTGCATCGTGACTGTCTGTGATAACCATTTTAGCTTTAATTCCCTGAGCAGGCTCATCACTTATTTTTGTAATGGTAATATAGGGATGAGTACCGTCGAGAACGCTTGGAACACCCACATCATAGTCGTTGGTTATTACAGATGTGTAAGCAACATCATAAGCTCCATTGAGTCTTTTAAGCTGCAGCCTTGATCTCATTTCAACCGGGAATTCCACAGCCTTGAAAGGATCAAGTTTAACAACAACAAAATCATCGAGCTGACGCTCTCCTCTTACGTTACTTACATTGACATTGATGTGATAGATATCATTATCTGTTACAAACTTTGTTGACTGCGTAAAAGCCATCTCTCCACTTACGTCGTTAATAAGGAGTGATGGCTGATTGGTAAGCTCAACTTTAGCTTCAGCCAGTGCAAGGGTTGTGTCGGTAAAGGGGTTATAGGCAGCCGTCCATGTAAGAATCTCGTATTCATCATAAAGAGCGTTGGTTGGATTGCCATTCCCGTCGTTAATACCTGTTATTTCCCAGTGCAGTGGATAGGTTGAACCTTCAGCTGCAGGGGCAGCAGATGTCATGAATACACCCCTGGGTACAAATACGGTATCTTCCAGGGCATGTATATCATCACTGATGTAGCCTACTTCCGGTGGGGTACATGAGGCAACACCGATCAGTATAATTGCGATATATAATATTTTTTTCATACTATTTTCTGTTTTTCAAACTATATCAAAATTAATTGGAATCGTAATTGAACAGGGTATGGTCACCCTGCAATACATGAATAACTCCATTAGTTGAGATAAGATTTGATGTCCTTACAATAACTTTAGTATCATCAACCTGGTTGTCCCAGTCGTCCCAGTCGGCACCTTCCATATAAGTATAATATACATACTCCGGCGGCTCGCTTAACTGGCTTGAATAGCTGTTTACTGAAGGCTCCAGGGAAATTCTCCTTTCGGCTCCATCAATAGCTGTGTAAACAGATCCCTCCTTGGTCATATCCTTCCTTTCAATAAGCTGGGGTATTATATAAGCACCCAGGTATTTGGTAAGGGTATCAACAGGAATGTCATTAACTGTGAACTCTGCAGTTGGATCTGATTCTCTCATTTCAGACAGAACCTCGTTTACATAATTCCTTATGGAAAGGTTATTAGGTGCAAACAGGGTTGTAGCTCCGTTAACTTCATCATCAAAGCCTGCTTTGGTAATAAGCATTGCCAGGGTGTCCAACTGATTGTGAGATTGCAGAAACGCCATGGTTGTAGTGCCAACATGCGGATCGCTGATTCCTCCATCTATCAGGTATGCGTCTTCTTCACATGAAGTAAGTGCAAAAACGATAGCTATAATAAATATTACTTGTTTCATATTTAACATTTTAATGTTTTCCATTTATTCGTTACAATAAACCTCTCCAGTACTCGGTTTGTACGATAGAAGGGTTAACTGATATAATATTTGGGTGAACAGGCCAGAAATATCCTTTTTTCTGAATGCGGTTGATATTCATCCACGGTACACCTTCATAATAAAAATCCATTCGTATACGATCGAAACCTGCCTGACCTTCACCTACGAATTCAATTGCCCGCTCCTGGAATAATGCTTCCATCATGCTTGTTCTGTCTGTAGCACCTGTATATGCAGGAACTCCGGCTTTGCTTCTTACCATATCCAGGTCGTTTACAGCCGGTCCTGAATTACCCAGTTTGGCGTTTGCTTCTGCCCTGAGAAGGTACATGTCGGCAAGTCTGAATATCAGGATATTAGCTTCTGAAAACTGTGAATATGTATCTTCTGAAGCAGGATCCTGGCTTGAGTATGAGTATTTATTAATAAACGACCAGTCGTTATCGTCATAGTCATAAAAGAAATAAGTCTTTCTTAAATCGCCCGCCCTGTCAGCATCGGCTGTCATAAATTCTTTGCCGTAAAAGTCGGGGTCTATCTGAGGTCCGCTTCCGTTCCTGTCTTTCCAGACTGGCTGGTTGACAGAAAGTCCTATATGATTATCATCATAGTTACTCATTCTCCAGGTCTCATTCATTGCAGAGCTCATATTAATCTCAAACAGACCGGTTTTTGACTGGCC
>JAZBNV010000183.1:0-23685 GCA_036350795.1 Marinilabiliaceae bacterium | reverse complement strand
TGTTGAGGTGTTGAGGTGTTGAGGTGTTGAGGTGTTGAGGTGTTGAGGTGTTGAGTTATTCAACTCTATAAACCTTAAAACTTTATCAACCTTAAAATTTTACCTTTTACCTTTTACCTTTTTTATACGTTTACTTTTCCACTCTTATCCTGGCATCCACAGCTACAACAGCATCCTTTGTGCCAAGAAGCGGATTAAGGTCAAGTTCATAAATCTCGGGAGCTATTTCAAGAAGCCCGGATAGTTTTAATATTACTTCCTTAAATTTTTCAATATTCACACCCTCCTGTCCGCGAATTCCTTCCAGCAGCTTATATCCCCTGAGGCTCTTAAGCATATTATCTGCCTCAGCCTGGCTGACAGGTACAAGGCCGGTGTTAACATCTTTCAGTACTTCGATAAAAATTCCTCCCAGCCCGGCCATAAGCAGGTGACCGAAATTCTCTTCGCGCTTGGCCCCGGCAAATAATTCCCTGCCAGAGATCATCTGCTGCACGAGGACTCCGGTTGTATCCTTAAGCGACATCAGTCTGACAAACTCTTTCCGGGCTTCATCCAGGCTTTTTACATTAAGTACAACTCCTCCCACATCCGACTTATGGATCGGACCTACCACCTTCATTACAACGGGATAGCCAAGCATATCGAGTGCCTTACCAAGTGCCTTTTCGTCATTCACAACAAATTCCTGAACGCGACTGATACCTGCATAATCCAGCAATTTAGCTATGCTTCCGGGATCCAGGTATCCGTTGTTGCACGACTGGATCAGCTTCCTGATACCATCCTTATCGGCTTCAAACAGGTAATCGGCTCCCTCGTCGGGCTTACTCCTGTTAATTACTTTATTGAGAGCTTCGGCAAAGACCACCTCATCGGGGAAATTAATTCTACCGCCACCAATAAAATCCTTAACCTCCCTGCCCGCTGTAATTAAAGAGGGCAATACAGGGTATACCGGTTTTGACATGCTACTCATCTTATTATCCAGTACCCTGTAAACCTCGTCGACAGGAAACAGACCCGGGCTGCCGAAAATAACTGCTACAGAATCAATTTCCTTAAAATCATTTTCACAGGCATCAAGTATATGCCCCATCTGTTCGGCATTTCCGGTTGCCAGGAAATCTATAGGGTTGGCAACCGATGAACCGGGATATAGTTTCTCAAGCAGCTCAGCGGCCTTTTCTCCCTCAATACGGGGTACCTTCAGTCCACCCTTCGAAAGGGCATCGGTAAGCATAACTGCCGGTCCGCCGGCGTGTGTTACAATAGCCACATTTTTTCCCACGGGCAGTGGGTGCTTAAGTACAGAGGCCACTGTTGCCAGCTCCTGTCTGCCATAGCACCTTATTATTCCAGCCTTCCTGAAGAGGGCATCAACGGCAACATCAGGATTTGCCATTGCCCCTGTATGAGAAGATGCCGCCCTGCTACCGGCCTCTGAAGTACCTGCTTTTATTGCTGCTACCCTGCATCCCTTCCTCGCCAACGATGCAGCATGTTTAAGCAGCATTCCCGGTTTGGAGATACTTTCGATATAAAGCAGTTTTACATCAGAAGACTTTCCGGGTTCATAGGTCTTATCAAGATATTCCAGCACGTCCTCCACACCTGTCTGGGCACTGTTGCCAACAGAAAAAACGCTTGAAAACCTTATACCATTTGGTATTGCAGATTCCATTATAAATACAGCAGTTGCACCCGAACCCGAGATAAAGTCGACACCATGCGGATCGAGTGCCGGGACCGGTTCTGTAAAAACTCCATTATATGCCTGGGTAAGTACACCGATGCAGTTAGGCCCGATTAGTGTGGCTCCTGCTTTATCAATAAGTTCAACTATCTCGTTCTCAAGCACTTTACCTTCGGTATTTTCCTCGCTGAAGCCTGCTGAAAGTATTATAAAGGCCTTAGTGTTGCATTTCTCCAGCAGGTCTTTTACTGTATCCCTGCAAAAGCGGGCAGCAATAGCCAGGATTGCAAGGTCGGCAGGAGGCAGTTCTGAGGGTGCGGCAAAAGACCTTATGCCCTGCACTGATTCTGCCCTGGGATTTATAACATAGAGCTCGCCCCTGAAGTTGCCGTTTTTTAAATTATAAAGAACCTTTCCGCCCGGTTTGGAAATATCGTCCGAGCCACCTACTACAACAATACTGCGGGGATCTAATAGGAAATTATTTATCATGTTTTCTGCTATTTCTACATTCCTGGTTTATGCTCCTGGTCCTGTGACCCGCCATTACCTGTATAGAAGCTTACCAGCTGGTCGAGGTAAAGTATATGAGGCAGCCTGTTGCCTGCAAAATCTGAATTAAACTGCATGGCTACAGCTAAATCACTATCGGGGTAGTAGGCAAATATTGCATTGAATCCCGGTACAAAACCGGTATGGCCATATGCCAGTCCGCTTTTCGTTTTATAGATAAAGGAGCCCAAAGAATACCAGGCAACAGGGCTCATCTGGATACTCTCATCTGGTTCTGCCATTATTTTAGCTGACAATGAATCTGAAAACAGGGTATTCGAATAGTATAAACCGGCCCACCTGGCCAGGTCTTCAGTTGTAGATGCCATACCGCCTCCGGTCCACTCCATCTGCGGATTAAAATAATATTTCCCATCTGTAACAACCTTTTCAGGGCTGAGAAATAATGCCGGTAAGCGCGAGTATCCCTGCGACAGGTCAGTGATATTGCGCTTCAGGGATGGATGGGTATTTTTTAGCTCCAGCGGTTCAAGGATATTCTGTCTTACCAGGTCGTAGTAATCTTCACCTGTGAGCTTCTCAATCAGCATACCAAGCAGGAGATAGTTGGTATCAGAATATCCCCATCCCTTGCCGGCCGGGTGAACCGCGTTCATATCAAACACATATGACAGCCTGTCGCTGTACGACCATATCTTATCAGGATTTTCGCTGATTTCTTTCCATACTCCTGGTCCCATTACCCATCTTGGTAATCCGCTGGTATGTTTTAGCAGCATCTCAACACTTATCTCATTAATATTCGGAAGCCTGTTAAGCCATTCTATGTCGGGGAAATAATCATAAAACCTGTCGTGCAGACTGACCTTACCCTGATCAACAAGCTGCATTAACAGTGCCACAGCATAGGTTTTACCAACACTGCCGGAGAACATCACCCTGTCGGGCCTCAGTGGGATATTTTCTTCAATATCTTCATAGCCTGAGGAATAATTCTCTATTCGACCGTCGGGTAATACAACAGAGAAATTTGCACCCGGTATTTCATTAACAATTACCAGAGAATCCAGGCAGGCCTGTACCTCCCGTCGCTGTGGCTGAATCTCTCCAGGGCCTGACTGGCCACAGGATACCAATAATAAAGTACTATAAATTAAAAGGAATATCTTTTTCATTGCTGATTGATTTTGATCATCAAAGATAATATAAATGTAATTATTGTACACGGAGTGCTGCCTCCATTCTGCGAGCTATGGGGTGCAGGTTTTTGGCTAAGTTTGTCATCCCGGCCAGCAGCTTATATAAATATGATATTTTTCATCTTTAAGCCCCGCTTTCGTGCCTGCAAACTAAGTATATTTGCATTCTAATTATCAACTATGGGAGAATCGTTCGAAGACCTTCTGTACAAGGAAGAATATAACAGGGATGATCTTGTAAGAATGCTGGCCGCAGAGGGTGAGGACAGGAAGATGCTTTACAGGCGTTCGGCAGAGCTTAAGCAGGAATATGTTGGCAACAAGGTATTCTTCAGGGGTTTGATAGAGTTTTCAAATATCTGTGCCAAAGATTGTCTTTATTGTGGTATAAGAAGATCAAACAGGGAGGTAGAAAGGTACAATCTTAGTGATGATGAGATAGTTGATGCTGCAAGATTTGCCTTTGAAAATAATTATGGTTCAATAGCATTGCAGTCGGGCGAGCTTGAGGGACCGGCTTTTACGGAAAGAATCAGCAGGCTGCTGAGAAAGATAAAAAAGATGTCGGATGGTAAGCTCGGTATTACAATATCGCTGGGAGAGCAAACAGAAGAAGTATACAGGGAATGGTTTGATGCCGGTGCACACCGTTACCTCCTCAGGATTGAATCGAGCGACCCGGAGCTTTACCGCTTTATCCACCCTTCAGATTCTCATCATGATTTTGAAAGGAGAAAGGAATGTCTCAGGGCCCTCCGGAGAACAGGATACCAGACCGGCACGGGGGTTATGATAGGCCTGCCAAAGCAGACCCTTGATATACTTGCCGGAGACCTTTTATTTATAAGGGATATGGACATTGACATGGTTGGCATGGGACCATATATAGAACACGCCAATACACCGCTCGCCTCAAGCGGGATAAAGTTACTTAGTCCCGGCGAAAGATTTGACCTGTCGCTGAACATGATAGCCACGCTGAGGATACTGATGAAAGATATCAATATGGCAGCAGCCACAGCCCTGCAGGCCATTGACCCGCTTGGCAGGGAAAAAGCAATTAAGATAGGAGCAAATATTATTATGCCAAATATAACACCGGGCATGTACCGCGACAGTTACTCACTGTATGAAAACAAACCCTGCACCCAGGATTCTGCCGAGGACTGCAAGGGATGCCTGGAGGCAAGGCTGCATATGGCCGATGCTGACATTGGTTACGGCGAATGGGGCGACTCACCGCACTTTGAAAGGCGAATGATGAGATAACAGAAGAATATAAATAACTCACTACTCATTACTCATTACTCATTACTCATTACTCACCACTCATATTATAGTTCCTGGCCAAAGAAGATTGAGTTCATAAATAACTTTGATGTTCCATACCATATAGCCCTGAAGTTGGTATTATCGTAGAACGATACTACCCTGCCCCTGCCAGAGCTATGTACTGATATAAAGGCAGAGCCTGCTATTCTATCAACATTCTCTTTAGACGAATAACCGCTAAGCAGTGGTTCCTGCGTGAAGATGGCCGGATTACTGAATGGTGCCTGTAAAGGCTTATAGGCATTTGCATTTCCTTTGAATACGGGTATCGTTTCCCTTGAGTAACCATAGCAAAGAGGATGGGTGATATCAAGTTTAACCTCAAAAATAGAACCCGGGATACTGTGATGAGAGTATGCCGCCGACCTGGAACCATAATTTAACTTATCAATCCCTTCAAAGGATGCTGAAGGTATGCTCTCAACAGAACCAGCTTTTACACGGTTAATAAATGAATTACCACCCTTATAGGTAATAAGGGTTCCGCCTCTCCTTGTCCATTCTGCTATTTCGCCCTGCATCCTTTCAGGCAGGCCTGATCCGGTAAGGATTATTACATTATACCTGCTAAGGTCAGGCGATCTGTCAGGGTTAACCATGGTAAGGGGCATCCTGAACCTGGTATCAAGCATATGCCAGATCTCACCTGCATCCCTGGAGCTTGATCCGTCTCCTATAAACATAAGTATCTCAGGTTTTTGCAGAACAGAGAAACTATTGCTGCCAAGGTCGATACCTGAAGGAGTGTGACCTGTAGACAGACCGTAAACTGTTATACCACAATCAACTACCAGTCCCTTCATAAAGAGGAACAGTTCTTCACGGTCAAGATTCTGCCCGTAGGCCGGAATCATTATGGTTCCGGGTTTAAATTCCTTTTTAAACCTGCCATCGTTATATAGAAAGCTATCGTTACCAAGCTTTACGGTAAGCCCGGCATCAAGAAGACTATACAGGGCTTTGGGAGAATAATAATCGTTCCACTCAAACACATATGCATATGAACCTGCACCTGCCTGAAGGCTCCCTTCGGCAATCGGCGGGACCACCACCCTTGGTCCTTGAATATCGGTCAGGCCACGGCCTGTGTTATATGCGGCATAGGGCAGGTTAAAAGACATAGGCAGGTTCCATGTTGAAATATCATAGAAGGTTTCATCAGCGAATTCTGTCATTACCCCGAAAATACTTTTAATATACCTGTATTCAGGCTGATTAAGAGGCACAAGGTAACTATCTGTTGCCTTGAATTTTTTACCATCCAGGCTAATATCATTTTTAAGCCTGTAAACATAGATCTGGTGCCTCAGCAGGTTCTCAATAAAATGAGTGGTTCTCCCGGGGTCGTTATCATTGCTGAATACATATCCCTTAACAGGGTCGCTTCCGGCAAGAGACATAGCCTCCTTATAAAAATCGACCTGGTGCTGCAGGAGCTTCTCTTTCATATTCAGTCCTGCCTCTATTGTTGATAATGAGACTGTTACCTGGTTTTTTATTGCAAAAGGAAATGAAATAGTGCCCGAAGGTACTTCCCTTAAGTGACCTTTAACCCCGGCCTGTTCAAAGAGTATGCCCACTGAAGCATGTATATCCGGATAAGCAGAGCCCTTTCCAAGATAAAAATCATCAAAGCCTTCCTCAGAATAGTACAGGGAGCCAATTCCGTCGAGATACTTTATATGGTATTGGGCTATCTCGGTAACCAGCTCATAATTTTCCTGAGGTGTAAGGGGGTTTTCCCTGGTACGCACGCCGGGCTGGAAGAAAAATGTGGAGCTTGCACCCATTTCGTGATGATCGGTATTTATATTTGGCTTCCATTTGTGAAATGCAGCCACCCTGCCTATTGTTTCGGGGTGCTGTAACATTATATAGTCCCTGTTCAGATCGAACCAGTAGTGATTTGTCCTGCCTCCGGGCCAGCCCTCACTGAACTCTACAGAGTTAGCATCAGGGTTCAGGTTGGTGCTCCTGTACATATTTACCCAGGTTGAATGCCTCTGAAAACCATCCGGGTTGAGGCAGGGATCAATCAATATTATGCAGTTTTCAAGAATCTTATCTATTATTTCTCCCTTTCCGGCAAGCAGGTAATATGCAAGCATGGCAGATGCATTTTGTGAGCTCGATTCATTACCATGCACACCATAACCCAGTTTAATAACCACGGGCATTTCTGCTGTATTAACGCCTGCTGACTTTGCAGGGTCGCTGAGCTTGAGATGTTCTTTTCTGAGGTTCTCAATATCAGCTATGTTGCTGCTGCTGCTTATTACAAGGTTTCCCAGCGGCCGACCCTCGTGAGATCGCCCATACTCCTCCCAGATTGCCCTGTCGGACAATTCAGCCAGACGCAGCATATAATAATACAATTTATCGTGTGTAAGGTGCCATTCACCTATTTCATGACCCACAAAGACCTCAGGCTCAGGTATATTATTATCATATTCAATATCACCTGGCAGATAATAATCTACCTGTGCAAATGAGATAATACTTAATGCCAGACTAAAAACCAGGAGTTTAAACTTTTTCATCGTTTCGGGGGATTAATTATTGGATTACAATATGAGAAAAAAAATGTTGTGCTGTTACACATAGCCATTGTTATATAACACTATTTAACTGAAAAAGCTAATGTTCAATTTTATTATCTTGCATAAAATTATAATACAACATCCATGAAAAAAATCATAGTACTGGGTACAGGTCTTGTAGGTTCTGCAATAGCAAAAGACCTGGCCGCCGATTACCGGGTAACCGCAGTAGACCTCAGGGCAGAGAATCTTAACAGCCTTTCGGGTCTTGATAATGTAAAAGCAGTAACAGCCGATCTCTCTGATAAGGATGTTCTTAAAGACCTGGTAAGAGACCATGACCTGGTAGTTGGAGCACTTCCCGGCTGGATGGGATACCAGTCTGTTAAACATACCATTGAGGCCGGAAAGGATATGGTTGATATTTCATTTTTCCCCGAGGACCCCTTTGGCCTGGACCGGCTTGCAAAATCAAAAGGGGTAACGGTTGTTACAGACTGTGGTGTAGCTCCCGGAATGAGCAATCTTATCCTGGGACACTACCATAATAAGATTAATGTAACAAGGTTCGAATGCCTGGTAGGCGGTCTGCCGTTCAAGCGCGAATGGCCCTGGCAATACAAGGCAGTCTTTTCACCGTCCGATGTTATAGAGGAGTATGTCAGACCGGCAAGATATATGCTTAACGGACAAATAGTAGTGCGTGAAGCTCTCTCAGATCCCGAGCTGGTGGAGTTTGATGAAATAGGCACACTTGAATCGTGGAATTCGGACGGGCTCAGAAGCCTCTTATATACTGTGCCTGTGCCAGATATGATCGAAAAAACACTTCGTTACCCCGGTACAATAGATTACCTCAGAATGCTGCGTGAGGCAGGCTTCTTCAGCGATAAGGAGATAGAGCTTAATGGCACTATGATAAGGCCGCTGGATCTTACATCGCGCCTACTGTTTCCGGCCTGGCAGCTAAAAGAAGGGGAAGAGGAATTTACTGCCATGAGAATTACTATCGAAGGCATAGAAGCAGGTGAGAAAGTTAAATATGTTTATAATCTTTTCGATCGCTATAACAGGGAAACCGGCATAAGTTCGATGGCAAGAACAACAGGCTATACCTGCACGGCCGTCGCCAACCTTATGCTTGAAGGCATGTTCAGGCAGCCCGGAATAAACCCCCCTGAATATATTGGGAAAATCGATGGTCACCTGCAGTTTATCTTCGAATACCTGAAACAGAGAAATGTTATCTACCGGCTCGGGAAATAAAACAATAATCTGAAAATAAATATTCTCAGAACAACCTTATATACTACTAAATAGAGTAATAAAACTAATTAGAGGTTGTCTCAAAAGGGCGCAATCTTTGTCATTTCGAGCTAATGCGAGAAATCCAGGTCTTGATTATCAAACATTTAGATCCCTCGCATTCGCTCGGGATGACAAGAATATTATACTTTTGAGACAGCCTCTAATGCCGTTATTATTAACCGAACCAGATAAGACCAGAACAGGTATTTTCCAGAGAAGACAGACGAGCTGCGAGGCTGTTTATCTGATCGATATCGCCACATAACTCAAGGATTATAAGACCCTGGTTGCCGCTTTCGGCTCCCAGGTTGATTCCCATCCTGGTTCTTATGGAGCAACCGTAGAGGGAGAGTACTTTCTGAACCTTTGTTACAATTTCATGCCTGTCGAGTATCTTTACAGCAGCCAGGGTGACCTTTGCACCAGCGGGTACATTTTCCTGTTCCGGCTGACTATCGCATAGCAATAATTCCTTTATCTCGATACCATATATTCCTTTAAGGTCGTTCATAAAAGCACTGCATGCTTCGTGGTCGTTTCTGAGTTGCAGCACAATATATCCTTCGCGGCTGCATACCATTTCATTCAGCTCGTGGAAGCCCAGGCGGGCAAGTATCAGGTCTGAATGTGTGGTCAGTACTTTCTGTGTGTTTCCGGATTCTTTTATCCTGTCAACAACCCGTATTGCAACTATCCTGATCATAAATATATATTTTAAAAGTAAAGATCCCTCTCACCGTTCTTAATCCGGTCAAGCCTCTCCCTCACCTTTGAGGCTACATTTTCATCCAGATCCTGTATTCCCTTTTCAATTGCTTTCCAGCCTTTATCTGCTAATTTATTGTCGGCATAATCAACAAGGTACTCTGCGAGTGTCAGAATAGCATTTGGGGTACAGCATTTCTTTATGAACCCGGGAACCGAGAATTCCATAAAGTGTTCGCCTGTTCTTCCCAGCCTGTAGCAAGCTGTGCAGAATGAAGGGAGATAGTTATCATCAAGCAGCTCGTCAATCACCTCGGAGAGTGACCTTTCGTCGGCAATTTTAAACTGTTCCTTGTTCAGGTTCTGATCCTCGTTGCTGATATCCGAATATGATCCAAGCTCAATCTTTGTTCCTCCATCGATCTGGGAAACACCATACTGCAGTACTTCCCTTCTTACTTCGTGATCTTCGCGGGCAGTAAGAATAAGCCCTGTATACGGGACAGCAAGTCTAATAATGGCAACCAGTTTCTTAAAATCATCGTCAGACACAATATACTTATCGTCGAGGTTAAGCGATGCAGCATCCTTGATCCTGGGGAAAGATATGGTATGCGGACCTATATTATAGCAAGCTTCGAGGTGATTTGTATGCCGTACAAGGCCAAGTACCTCGAAACGCCAGTCGTACAAGCCGAAAAGAGCACCTATACCAACATCGTCCAGTCCGGCTTCCTGGGCCCTGTCGAGAGAGGTAATACGCCAGTTGTAGTCGGCCTTTTTACCTGCCAGGTGGTACCACTTATAGGCTTCGGGGTGGTAAGTTTCCTGGAACACCTGGTAAGTTCCTATCCCGGCTTCAGCAACAGTCCTGAATCCTTCAATATCGAGTGGGGCAGCGTTAATATTTACCCGTCTTATTTCGCCATTTCCTTTCTTTACGCTATACACCAGCCTTGCCGAATCTGCAATAAACTCAGGCGTATAGGTCTTATGCTCACCAAAAACCAGTATAAGTCTTTTCTGTCCATTATCTTCTAGGGCTTCCACTTCGTGTATAATTTCGTCGTGATTCAGGGTTTTTCTTTCTGCATCACAGTTACTCGATCTGAATCCGCAATACTTACAATTATTGCTGCAGAAATTGCCGATATAAAGAGGTGCAAACAGCACTATCCTGTTACCGTATACCTTTTCCTTGAGTTTGCGTGCCCCTTTCTTGATCTCACTTACCAGCACAGGATCGCTGGTATTAATAAGCACAGCAGTCTCCTCCATTGTTAGTCTTTGCTTACTTAGCGATTTGGCAATTATCTCCCTTACTCTTTCAGGGGTGGAGATACTTTTATTGATAAGATCCCATATTTCATCAGGGTCGATAAAAGGCTTCATCCTTTCATCTCTTATACTAAGTTTTTCGGGAGTAAATTTCATTGTTTGAAAAGTTATGATAAGCTAACAGTCAAAATGCAAAGATATAATTCACATCAGGATAAATCCTATGAAGTTTATCATGCTTAAAAGGGATTTAAATATTTCAGACTAACTAGCCTTCCTTTACGAAGTAGGCCAGTTTTTCGATGGAAGTAATCATGTCATATTCTTCCAGGTACACATTTGATGGCATTCTTAGTGGAACAGTTGTGAAGTTAAGAATTCCCTTTATCCCACAACTTATTACATTTTCTGCTATTTGACTGGCAAACTCCGGCGGCACGGTCAGGATGGCGATGCTCACATCTTTTTCTTTTATAATTTCCTCCATAGCAGATATATCATAGCACATCACCCCGGCGTTTTCCTTTCCTACAAGGTCTTTATCGATATCGAAGGCAGCAACAATATTTAGTTTGGATCTTTTACCCCTGAAATAAGCACTGATTGCCTTCCCAAAATGACCGAGCCCGATAACCGCCACATTCAGTCCCCTATCATAATCTATAATCTCTCCTATCGTTGATATAAGCTCCTTTATATCGTAGCCCTTCTTCATTACACTTGAATAGCCTATAAGCATCAGGTCGCGTCGGACCTGTACTGCCGTAATATGCAATAAAGCAGCCAGTTCGTGCGAGAAAATATAGTCATTCCCTCCTTCGTGGTACCCAAGAAGTACCCTTCTGTACTCGCTTAATCGTTCAACTGTTTTACCCGGTAACTTATCCATATCTTAATGTTTGTTATATAACAGCAGGTAAATATAAGTTAATCAATCAACTGTACTCCGGCCAGTACCTCCTTCAGTTTACCCAGCAATATTCCCTGTATTTCGCTGTGCACAGATTCTCCCTGCAGGTAGTTGCCCTTACTTACAGCCTCGATTTCTTCAATATCAATAATTTCGCCACACTCCAATATTTCGGCAAGATAAAGCTTTCCCCACAAAAGAGTAGCACCTGTATCAACAGAATATGAATTTATGCATTCGATTACAAAGCTGGTGGCTCCTGTTTCTTCCATTAATTCCCTTCCGGCAGCATCAGCAGGAGTTTCATCTCCGTCAATGTGCCCGGCAGGAAGTTCAAATGAAGCTCTTTTCCTGCTTTTCACAAATACCCATTCACCCCGGTGCCTGGCGCCTACAACAACGTAAGTAAATTCTCCCGCTCCTTCGTAATTGTCAGCATAAAATTCCACCTTAACCATAGATCAAAAATAAGTAATTAAGATCATATAGAATTATTTTGAGGGCACATCTTTATTTTTTACTATATTCAGCGCAGTGCTTACAGAATAATGCATAAGAAAAAGAATATAAAAAGGTTTATTTTATGGGGATTCCTGGCAGGAATAACATTATTATTCCTTTACGGAAATATTATCGGGCGCAATAACTTCCGCTTCGATGAAGTTGTTGTTGAGATTGATGATCTGCCTCCTGCCCTGGATGGCTTTCGCATTACACATCTGTCAGATCTTCACCTGGCTTCATTCAGGAAGCGGGAAGATAAGCTCAGGATGATTTATGACAGCATAAGCAAACTTGAATGTGATCTTATAATCAATACCGGTGATTTTGTAAGTTACAATTACCATGAGATGGAAAGATTTACGGGCATCCTGGCATTGCCCCGGGCCCGCTACGGTAAATTTGCCGTTCCGGGGAATCATGATACAGGTTACTACGACAAAGACTTCAGGACCAGGCAGGACCGGCACCTTGAAGAGATAAGGGCAAGAGCCGAAGCGGCGGGTTATATATGGTTATCAGACAGTACTGCAAAGCTAATAATTGATTCAAGCTGCGTGTCAATAAGCGGGGTAAGTATTTCGGGCAGGATTCCGTTTATAAAATACGGCAGTATAGAAGAGGCCATGCGAGGTGCCGGTTCTGCAGACTTCAAAATAGTCCTCAGTCATGATCCAAAGCACTGGACAGATGAATTACAATACCTGGATATTGACCTTACTCTTTCGGGCCATACCCACGGAATGCAACTGGGTTTACTTCTCCCGTGGCTAAAAATAAGCCCGGCCAGTTTACTTTTCAGGCACTGGTACGGGCTGTATAATAATGGTAAGTCCTACCTGTATGTGAACAGGGGTATTGGAACAATGGGGCCGCCAATAAGGATTGGCATGCCCCCCGAAATAACTTTAATTACTTTAAGCCGTTCTGATTAGTTACGCCTCTCACCACCCTGGCGCTGGGGCCTTCTTTTTTCAAGTTCTTCAAGGTAGGTCTTCATCCTCTCCTCTCCAAGAACCTTTTTTATTTCCTCATCCCTTTTCTTATTCATTTCGGTCATCTTCTCCCTCATACCTTCCCTGTCGCCTGAATCACGCATCGCCTGCATTGACTTGGTTCTTTCTTTTGCAGCGTTCAGAAATACCTCTTTCAGTTTTGCTTCTTCCTTCTTATCAACCTTTACTATTTCCTTAAGCGTTTTTACCTGCTGATCGGCCTGTGCTTCAGGATCCATATTCCGCATACCCTGTCCCCTCTCCTGGGCAAACACCCCGTTAACTGCTACTGATAAGAGGATTACCATTCCAATTCTTAACATTGATTTCATACCTTTAAAATTTTAATAACATGAAACATTTCATTAAAAAAACCTTCATGTCAGGTTTATAATAGCTATTCTTCATTAATCTGAGTATTTGACAATGCTTACACAGAAAATATTCCCGCTTACCTGAAAATAAATCCATCAATAAGCGGGTCGTCCCTGTCGAGCCAGAAAGTGTTTCTTCCTGAATAGAATGCTGTACCACTAATCTCGGGGATTACAGCTTTATGCGGACCAAAGGTGGTAGTTTCAAGTACACTCATATCCATTGTTGTACCAAGGATACTTTCAACTCTTACTTTCTGATTCAGCTCCAGTTCTCCTTTCATAAAATGGAGTGCAGCCCTGGCACTTAAGCCCGACCCTGTAGGAGACCTGTCTACTTCACCTTCGGCAAATACACACACATTCCTGCTCCAGTTATTAATGTCGTAAGGAGCTCCAAGAAAGATAGTCCCGTACAGAAAGCCCAGGTCTTTTTCGAAGGGATGTACAATATTAAAATTTTCTGCCACGGCTTCCTTAATCCTTCTTCCATAATCAATCAGCCTGTTGTAATCTCCCGAATCAAGATTTAATCCCAATGGGGCAGCTTCGCAAAAAGCATAGAATGCTCCGCCGTAGGCCACATCAAAGCCTATCCTTCCAATCCCCTGCACATCCACCATCTCATCACGAAGCAGAAGAAAAGATGGCACATTACGAAATGTAACCCTTTCTACAATTCCATTCTCCATCTTTGCCCAGGCACTTATCCGACCGGGAGGAGCATCAATTTCCACTTTCTTTATTACGCCTTCTTTTTTTATAAAACCTGACTCAAGCACCAGTTTTGTAAGTGCTATAATTGCATGGCCACACATTGTGCTGTATCCTTCGTTATGAAGAAAAAAGGTTCCAAAGTCAGCTCCTTCGGTAACCGCTTCGGTGATTATAGCCCCGTACATATCAGCATGTCCCCTGGGTTCAAACATCAGCGCAGTACGGATATTATCATAATTCTCCCTGAAATACCTCCTCTTTTCGAGTATGGTTTTGCCTTTAATCTCAGGCAAACCAGCAGTTATTACCCTTAGCGGCTCCCCGGCAGTATGCATATCAATTGTCTCCAGTTTCCCGGGCTCTGACGGAGGGGAAAAAGTATCAAACACTTCAGGATTCATAAAAGAAGAATTACTGTTTAATTAAGTTCTCAATAAGCAGCCTGTTGCTTAAGATTATATCTGCCCTTTTCAACAGAACCCTCACTCTTTCAAGCTGCCTGGAGTTCTTTTTGAAAAGAAGCTGGTGAAGATGCCATGAAGTCATACCAACAGCACCCCAGGCCATGTAATCAACTATTAACTCTTTTTCGGGTTTTGAAAGCGGACGCACAGTGCAATACTCTGAAATAAAAATTTCAATATGCCCGGCATCCATAATCGTGTCTTTAAAACAGAAGCCGTTAACAGACATACCAACATCAAAGAGCAATGTGTCTATTGCAAACTCCTCAAAATCAACAAGGCCAATTAGCCTCTTGTCTTTAAAAAGTGTATTATCAGGAAAAACATCACCATGCACTATCCCGGTCGGAAGCTTATAATCAAGTACAGGTTTCAAAACTTCAAACAGCCTCTGAAAATTTTCTGTAACATCCCTGTGTTTAAAGTCCCTGAAAACATCCCACCCCATTATTTCAATACTGTCTTCAACAGATATTGCATTCTTCTTATTAAGCCCTGGAACTACTTCGAATGTCGACAGCAGGGCCACTGCCCTTGCAATCTCTGAGACTGTAAGATCATTGATCCCGGGTAATTGTCCATCCAGGAAATCATATATAATAACAGGAACCTTATCAACATAGCTTATAAAATCGCCATCATTCCTTCTTACAGGGTAGGCAGTTTTGAAAGAATTTTCCTCAAGCACCTTCATCAGGATTATCTCCTGCTCAACATTTTCAACAGCCTGCTGAAGACAAAACCTTGTAAAATAATTACCACTGCTGGTAACTATTTTAAAATTCTTGTTTGCATAGCCATGACTCTGATCATCGGCATAGCGGAGTGCACCAATATTATAGTGTTTCAGCAGGTCCCTGATTTTATTTCGGTATTCAGTCACTCTTATTTATTTGAACAGAAATAATATATAATGGCGATGCCTCAGATCATACCCGCTTTGTTTCTTTTAGTCATTGCCTTTATATATCTTAGTTAGCTAAAATTAAACAAAACCATCAATTATAAGATACTTTTAAGAAATCTTTTTTACAGCGGGTATACCTTGTCCTAACTGCTAAATAGCTGAATACGTATCCAGTTAAGCACTGCAGCAAGGATTAATTTTGCTCATTATAAACAGTAATAAAAACAACTCACAAAAACATAAGATAAAGAATGAATAAGCTATTATTCCATGTAGATGCTTTTACAGCAGAGCCCTTCCAGGGAAACCCGGCAGGAGTTATGATTTCGTCGGGGGTACTTACCGAAGAATTTATGCAAACCCTGGCTGCCGAGTTAAATCTTTCTGAGACAGCTTTTCTTAGCCCGCAGGACGGAGGGTACAGAATCAGATTCTATACACCCGAAACAGAGATTGAACTCTGCGGACATGCAACCCTGTCTGCGGCCCATATTCTGTATGAGAACGAACTTGTCCAGGCCGAAGCACCCCTAAGGCTGTTTTCCAGGGCCGGAGAGCTTATGGTTTCTTATGACAGCGGCCTGATAATAATGGATTTTCCTGCATATAAATTAAAGAAAGTTGAAATAAGCGACGAACTGAAGAAAGTATCAGGACTCAATGCCATTGAATTATTTCATTGCGATTACGACTGGTATCTGGCCCGCCTGGGCAGCGAAAAAGAAGTCCTGGATGCAGAGCCGGACTTTTGTAAGCTTAAAAAGTCAAAGTACCGAAACCTTATTATTACTGCAGCAACCAAGGAAGAGGGTATTGACTTTGTTGTAAGATGTTTTGTGCCGGGGATGGGCATTAACGAAGACCCCGTTACAGGATCGGCACACTGTGCCCTTACACCTTACTGGGCCGGGGTTACGGGTAAGAGCGAGTTTACCTCCTACCAGGCATCGAAACGAGGAGGTTACCTGAGCCTGAGGCTCGAAGAAAAGCGGGTTATAATAGCAGGTAATGCTGTTACAATAATGCAATCAGAACTGCTGGCATTCTGAGTTGAAGCCTGGTCAGAGGCATAGCCAGGACAAACATTTGAGAAGCTTTATCACTTTCAGAGACCGAATAATATATTAATTTTGCCCGGACCAGGCCTAAGGAAGGAAATAATAATTTGAAATAAACAGATAAATCCCGAATATGAATATTATCATCGCAGGAACAGGTTACGTAGGACTGGTTTCAGGTACAGCACTGGCCGAAACAGGAATAAATGTTACCTGTGTGGATGTAGACAGTAATAAGATTGATAAGCTCAACAGGGGTATAATACCAATATACGAGCCCGGGCTTGAACCCATGGTGAAGAGAAATGTTGAATCCGGAAGACTCAGATTCTCTACCAGTCTCGCAGATTCTATTAAGGAATGTATGGCGGTAATGATAGCTGTTGGAACCCCGCCCGATGAAGATGGCAGTGCCGACCTCAAATATGTTCTTGATGTTGCCGGGGAGATTGGCCGGAACATGACTGCTTACCTGGTGGCAATTACCAAGAGCACTGTGCCGATAGGTACAGCAGAGAAGGTACGAACGAGGATAAGGGAAGAGCTTGATAAAAGAGGCCTGGATATAGAATTCGATGTTGCTTCGAACCCTGAATTCCTGAAGGAGGGTGATGCTGTAAACGACAGCATGAAACCTGAGCGGATTATTGTTGGCACAGATTCTGAAAAAGCCTACAGGGTAATTGAGCAGTTATATAAGCCTTTTGTTCTAAACGGTCATCCTGTGCTCTTTATGGATATACCATCGGCCGAGCTTACAAAGTATGCTGCCAACTCAATGCTGGCTACCAAAATCAGCTTTATGAACGATATTGCAAACCTGTGCGAGAAGGTCGGAGCAGATATTAATATGGTAAGAAGAGGTATAGGTTCGGATTCGAGGATCGGGAATAAGTTTATTTACGCCGGCGCCGGATATGGTGGATCATGTTTCCCAAAGGATGTTAAGGCCATTATTAAGGCAGCCGATGAGTTTGGATACAGCCTGAGGGTATTAAAAGCAGTTGAACAGGTAAATGAAGACCAGAAAGTAGTTCTCTACGAAAAGGTTAATAAGTATTTTAATGGCAGGCTTAAGGGTAAAAAGGTAGCCCTCTGGGGACTGGCTTTTAAGCCAAATACAGACGATATGAGAGAGGCCCCTTCGCTGAGCCTGGCAGAAAAGTTTATCTCAGCAGGAGCACTGGTTTCGGCTTATGACCCTGTGGCAATAGAAGAATCAAGGCGCCGGATAGGAGATAAAATATCTTACGGCAAGGATGCCTACGATTGCCTGATTGATGCAGATTGTCTTGTGCTGGTAACCGAATGGCGCGAGTTTATGAGCCCCAACTGGGATGTAATATCAAAACTTATGTCGGAGAAACTGGTGTTTGACGGCAGAAATATTTACGACAGGAACCTGCTCGAAAAGGCCGGTTTTACATACTTTGGAATTGGAAGATAAAAACAGACTATGAAAAAAAGCATACTGGTAACCGGTACTGCAGGATTTATTGGATTTCACCTTGCAAAGAGACTTGTTGAGAACGGACACAGCGTTGTGGGTTATGATATTATTAATGATTACTACGATGTAAATCTTAAGTATTCGAGACTTTCGGAGACCGGTATCGATAAAAATGATTTAGAAGAGTATAAAGCTGTTAAAAGCAGTAAATACGAAAATTACACCTTTATTAAAGGAGACCTTGCTAACAGGGAAGGTCTGGCCGGTGTATTCAGGAACTTTAATATTGAATACGTGGTTAACCTTGCCGCCCAGGCCGGTGTAAGATATAGTATAGAAAACCCGGCTGTTTATATAGAAAGTAATATTGCAGGCTTTTCAAACCTGGTCGAGCTTTGCAGGCAGAATAAGGTCAAACACCTGGTATATGCCAGCAGCTCAAGTGTATACGGGCTGAATGAGAGTATGCCATTCTCAACCTCTGATAATGTTGATCACCCGATAAGCCTCTATGCTGCATCAAAAAAATCGAACGAGCTTATTGCCCATACCTACAGTCATCTCTTCGGGCTCCCTACCACGGGACTGAGATTCTTTACGGTGTACGGACCATGGGGCAGACCAGATATGGCACTGTTTATATTTACAAAAGCAATACTGGAGGGGAAAGCGATCCAGGTAAACAATAATGGCAATATGCAAAGAGACTTCACCTATGTTGATGATATTGTTGAATCGCTTGTCAGACTTCTTGACTTACCTCCGGCACCCGACAGGAACTGGTCGGGCAAAGACCCCGATCCATCGTCATCGCCAGGTCCATACAGAATTTACAATATTGGAAATTCATCGCCGGTGCAATTGATGGATTTTGTTGAGGCCATAGAAAATGAACTGGGCAAAAAAGCAATAAAAGAGTTCCGCCCCATGCAGGCTGGTGATGTTCCTGCCACCTGGGCAGATGTGGAGGACTTGTTTAAAACAATTGCATACAAACCCCGTACGGGTATAAATGAAGGGATAAAGAGCTTTATTGCATGGTATACCGAATACTTTAACAGTAAGCATTAATGATCCAGATTGGCCGTAAGGATATATTATGGAATTACGGGGCTACTTTTCTTAAGATTACATCTTCTGCCTTATTACTGCCGCTAATACTTAAAATGCTGCCTCCCGATCTGGTAGGCATCTGGTCGGTTTTTATGACTGTATCAGCTTTTACCCTGCTGCTGGATTTCGGCTTCGGACCTTCATTTACAAGGAATATAACATATATTTTTTCGGGTGTAAAAAAACTCAGGACCACAGGCCATGAAACTGTAGATGAGAGAGATAACAAGATCGACTACTCCCTGCTTAAAGGCACCATCAATGCAATGAAATGGTTCTACCTGCGAATGTCTGTAGTGCTGCTGCTCTTACTTATCACAATAGGTACCTACTATATCTCGGTAATTGTCAGGAACTATGAAGGAGATACACGTGAGGTTTATATCGCATGGAGCATATTATGCCTTATCAATACATATAACCTCTATACATTTTACTATGAATCGCTTCTCCAGGGACGCGGACTGATAAAACGATCAAAGCAAATAATTATCAGCGGTCAGCTGGTATACCTGTGTACAGCTACGATATTAATTCTTGCCGGACACGGACTAATTGCAATAGTTTCGTCTCAGTTGCTGGCGGTGCTCACCACAAGAAGCCTTTCTTACCTGTCGTTTTTTGACAGAAACACAAATAAGGTTTTAAAAGCGGCAAATGCAAGAGGCCGGAAAGAGGTGCTGGAGGCCATCTATCCAAACGCTTTAAAGATTGGTCTTGCATCGCTTGGCGGATTTATGATACAGCGGTCTGCACTAATAATTGGTTCATTGTTTCTGCCACTTAAAGATATAGCCGAATACGGGATAAGTATGCAGCTGGTAACTGTAATTGCTGGAATATCCGGCATTTATATCTCAACCTTCCAGCCTAAAATAGCAGAGTACAGGATAAGATCAAAGGTATCTGCAATCAGAAAACTATATCTTAAAGGAACAGCTATCCTGCTACTTACCTATTTTGTGTGCGGAGGAGCCCTGGTGCTGCTTGGCGACCTGGCTCTTGAGCTGATTGGAAGCCAGACCGCCCTCTTACCTGAATCACTACTTATACTTGCCCTTGTAACATCGCTGATTGAAAATAATAAAATGATGGCCGGTAATATTATTCTTACAAAGAATGAAGTCCCCTTCTTTAAAGCATCTCTGATATCAGGCGGAGTAATAATTTTATTACTATATTCGGTTATGAATTTCTATAAGGGAGGACTTCTTGCCCTGATAATTATTCCCTTAATAGTAGACCTTGCATACCAGGCATGGAAATGGCCACTGGTTGTTTTCAGAGACCTGCAGGTAAGGGTCAGAACCAGGCGAAAAGGAAAAACCAGCGGGCCAGGCTAAACGGCAGGGCCCTGATTAATAACAAAGAGCAGATGTCGGAAAGCAGCACAGAGGTATCGGTTATTATTGTTAACTTCAATACCGGTGCTGTATTAATTAATGCCATTGACAGTATAATCGATCAAAGCAGGGATATAGGGTACGAAATAATTGTAGCAGACAATAACTCTGCAGAGAATCCCGAGCCGCTTCTGAAAGAAAGATATGGAAGCAGAATAATAGTTAAAAGGCTACCGGAGAATTCAGGCTACGGACAGGCCTGCAACCTTGCTGCACGTATCGCCTCAGGCAGTAAGCTGCTCTTCCTTAATCCGGATACCATTTTGCTGAATAATGTACTTAAAATCTTATCTGATTATATTGACAATAACCCGTACACAGGGATTGCAGGAGGAAATGTATATGATGCCGACAGCAAGCCATCTTACTCATACCGAAGGTTTTTGCCATCCTTAGTATGGGAAATAAATGACCTGCTATTTACCCTCCCTGAGAAAATTCTCTATGCTAAGAACAGCTTCTTCAATACGGGAAATAAGAGCATAGCGGTTGGATATATAAGCGGTGCAGCTTTTATGATCCCGGCCAGCCTCTTTAAAGAGGCAGGAGGATTTAAGCCTGCCTTTTTCCTGTATTTTGAAGAAGCCGACCTGAACCTGAGGATAAAGAAACTTAAGTACGCCATAAGGAATGTGCCGGGTGCCAGGCTTATACACCTGGAAGGGGCCAGTTTTGATAATGAAGCAGTGAGGCTGAACCATTACATGGAAGGAAAGTATACATACTACTATATTAATTTCAGCAAAACTTACCTCTTCTTTGTTGATCTCTGTATCATAACTACCTTTATAATCAGACGCCTTGCTTTCTCAATTATTGGCGATAGCGGCAGGCTGAGAAGGTGGAAGCAGAGTGAAAATGCCTATAAAAAAGCTAAAAAGACGGTAAGGCTTAAGCTATGTAAAACTATATAAGTGATGGCAGAGCAGGATAAGCTAAAAAAGGTTCTTATTGTAAGCAATCATTACCCCGGTCTGAAGTCGGGCGGATCTTTCGTATCCCTTGCTTATATCAATGCCTTTGCCCGCCTGTATAAGAACTGCAGCCTGATATATCCCGAACGCTTATCCGGCTCTTCCGATGATATTGATAAGGGGGTGCTGAAGATCCCGGTGAGAGATAAGCGTCACCCTGTAATCAAGGGACTCCGGGCATATACAGGCAAGATTCACCGTTTCAGAAAAACCCTTATTGATTACCTTTCGGCCAATCATACTGACATTCTTGTGTTTGACACAAGCATTGTTGCTGCCGGTACCATAAGGGCAGTGGCAGGAAGAAACATATATATAATTACCATCCACCATAATGTTGAAAGAGATTACCTTGCGGCTAACCCGCCAAACATATTATACAGGGTACCATATTTGTTCTATGCCAGGAAGGCCGAGGAAGAGGCAATCCGTTACAGCAATCTGAACCTGGTACTCACCAGCGAGGATGAAACCAGGTTCGGGGAATTATTCCCCGGAAGCGGAACGGGGCATATTAAAGAAACAGGAGTTTTTAAGCACCTCCCTCCTGCTAAAATAAGAGCGGCCGACAAAAATAAAATACCTGATCCCGCTTCGCCATGTTTCGTGATCACCGGGAACCTGGCATTCAGACAGAGCGATATATCAATAAGGCATTTTATCGCTTATTACTGGCCATTGCTGAAGTCGGTGCTGCCGGGTGCAACACTGTTAGTAACAGGCGCAAAGCCAGGAAAAAAACTTACAAGAGCCTGTTTGAAGAGGCCGGACATTAAGCTCTATCCCAACCCTGAACGCATTGATGATATTGTTGGCAATTGCGACTACTATATCTCGCCGGTGTTTAGCGGCAGCGGATTTAAGCTGAGAGCAATGGACGGGCTGAGCTGTGGATTGCCTGTTCTTTCACATACGGTATCGGCCAGGGGTTATTCAGAACTGATTAACTCCGGCTGCATGTTTACTTATAACTCCGGCAGCAGCTTTGTTGATGCACTCGATAAAATGCTAAAAACGGCTATGCCGGCAGAAGACATTATTAAAGCCTGCCACAACGGGTTTTCGTTTGAGACAGGCGTGGAAAGACTGGAGGCAGGTATAAAAGATTTGATTGCTTGAAAAAGATACTATATATAACAGCATTTGTGCCTGAACAAGGGAGTGCGGGCGAAAAGTTCTCAAAGCAACTTCTTGAGCTTTTATCAGCATCAGCAAAGGTAGACCTGGTATATTTTAAGTATTCACATAATAATAATTTTTACACAGCTTCAAGGAACCTGAAAGTTGTAAAGGTATTTCGCAACTCTTTATTAATCAAGATTATAAATATCCTGCTTTATCCCTTTGTCTTTCCCCTTTTTTCTGCCAGGTTCAATATCCTGCGGCTTATATCGCTTAAAAAGATTGTAAGGCAGGGTAACTACGACACCCTGGTTTTTGATTTCAGCCAGACCTTCCTGTTTGCGAGTTTCTTTAAGTCAGCAAATAAGGTATTGATCAGCCACGATATTATAGCACAGCGATATTCCAGGATTTACGGGGGCATCTTAACTCCCATCGTAAAATTCTCAGAGCGCAGGCTTCTTGCAACACCGGGCTCGGAAGTGTTTTGCCTCAGCGAAAAAGACTCGATACTGGCAAAAGACTACTATAAGCTGGAGACCAATTTCACGTCAATCTTAATGGATCGGGCTATAATGGATGCCTGGCCTGAAACCACCGGCGATTATTATATCTTTTTTGGTAACTGGGCAAGGAAGGACAATTATTCAGGTCTGCACTGGTTCCTGGACAAAGTATACCCGGTACTGGAGAGAAAGTTCACGGCCAGGGTTATCGGTCCGGGGCTGCCCGGCCATTTAAGAAAGCTTATTGCCGGAACTGAATCGATAGAATACCAGGGATTTGTTGAGAATCCCTATCCTGAGATAGCCAATGCAAAAGCACTTATTTCACCTTTGTTCTCGGGAGCAGGGATAAAGGTAAAAGCACTTGAGGCACTGGCCTGCGGAACAGAAATTATAGGAACCAGTGTTTCACTCGAAGGTATCCCCGGCAGATTTGCGGACTTTATGACACTGGCAGATAATGCTGACAGTTTTAAGGGTATTATTGAGAGTTTTAATACCGATACCGGGAAAAAGAAGGAGCTTAAGAGCCTCTTTCTTGCAAACTACCCTGATAAGAAGATCGCGGAGCATATATTAAACAATAGGAAGCACTGATGAGCGTACAGGCTGATAAAATA
>JAZBNV010000182.1:0-44046 GCA_036350795.1 Marinilabiliaceae bacterium | reverse complement strand
TAGGGCTGTCATCCTGCACGCGGCATGGCTGGGTCAGACTTGCGTCCATTGCCCAATATTCCTTACTGCTGCCTCCCGTAGGAGTCTGGTCCGTGTCTCAGTACCAGTGTGGGGGATCACCCTCTCAGGTCCCCTAAAAATCGTAGCCTTGGTGAGCCGTTACCTCACCAACAAGCTAATGTTACGCATGCCCATCTTTTACCACCGGAGTTTTAACTGCTCTGTGATGCCACAGTGCAGTGTTATGGGGTATTAATTTCCGTTTCCGAAAGCTATCCCCCTGTAAAAGGCAGGTTGCATACGCGTTACTCACCCGTTCGCCGGTCGTCAGCGCCGAAACCGAAATTCCAGCCTGTTACCCCTCGACTTGCATGTGTTAAGCCTCCCGCTAGCGTTCATCCTGAGCCAGGATCAAACTCTTCGTTGTAAAAAAAATTGTTAAATCTCTTTTAACCTGTTAGTCCCCGTGACTCAATTAATAATCTAAAATTGACTAAGAATTGTTTTCGTTAATTCGTCTTAGCCTGGATGTGTTGCTTCAAATATTCAAAGAACTTCTTACTTCTGTTTAAACCCCGCAGATCAACTGGTCTTTCAGACCATAAAACCCACAGCGGGCGACAAAGATACAAAAAGTATTTAACTTTCTGCCTAAAAAAATTTGAGATTTTTTCAAAGGAGTTACCCAACCCAAAAATCAACCTTCTTCACTCCCCCGAAAAACCTCAAATATATCTTAAAGAACTCTAACTTTATCTCCAAAAGCGGGTGCAAAAGTAGAATACCATTTTATTATATCCAAACATTTTGTGAAGAAATATTTAAGGATAATATACGACCCGGGCTAAGTAGCTGATTAACAGCAGTAAAATATTGAGGGGTTGAGGGGTTAAATAGTTGATACAGCTCTGAGCTCTGAGCCTTGCAGTCCCGGAGGGACGGGCGAGAATAGCTTATATAATTCACCCCACAAAGTTACCGCGCCAAAAAGGTTCATCTAATTAAACAGGCCCTCCTGGCGCGGAAATTAGTGTGTGAATGCCTGCAATACTATCTCTGTGTGACTCCTCCGGAGTCATAAAACCCTGCGCTCTGAGCTCTGAGCCTTACGCCTTACGCCTTACGCCTTAATATAATCCCTGTACTCCAGTATAAGAGGTTCGATGCGGATCATCTTATTAAAGAAAAAAACCATTACCTCGGGCCAGCAGCTTTGCCTGTATATACTTACATTTTCTTTTTTAAGGTAGATCCTGCTGATTTCCTTTCCTGATTCTATAGTATACTGCAGGTCCCATATCAGAGCTTCGCCTGCGGCATCTTCAAGTATCTTCTTCAGGCTCTCCAGTTTATCAAAGAGAGCTATTCTTTTATCCAGGTCATCGGCAACGATATCTATGCATACGAGAGCTTCCGTCTCATCAAAATGAAATTTAAGGTTCACCTGCTTAATCCCGGTATTATCCCCGGCCCATTTTGATGGCAGTCGCTTTCGTCTCCTCTTCCGGGATGAAAAACCTTTAAAGCCTTCCCAGAAACTTAGCCTCATCTCTCTCTTTTCTTCCCTGCTGTACATGAAGTGTAAATATACAGTAAATTTATTTTCTGCACTCAGGCCATAACTTATGACTGCCTGCCTGTAAACCATCTTCAACATTACAATGTATCAGGTAAAATAAAATTGAAGGGGCCCGAACTATACTTTCTATCAGTTTAAACAAGTATATTAGAGTATGATTTATAACACAAAAAAATATTTCATTTCAACACGGAACATAGCTATTTTTGAATAAACTAAATAAGTGTCATGAATACATTTAAAAGAAATTTACTATTCCTTGCCATTACACTGGCAATAAGCCTTTCGCTTTCAGGCCAGGGTAATATTGAAGATTACAGAAGGGCTGATAGTCTTTCCGGCAAATTCAGGAACAAGGTCTTCTTCGACAATGTTCAGCCTGTCTGGGCCGGAGAATCGGCTTATTTTACTTACGAAAACAATACTCCTGATGGCAGGGAATACGTACTTGTGGATCCAATAAACAAGACCAAAACTGAAGCATTCAGCACCAGCAGGTTTGCCAGGGCACTGGCAAAACAGCTTAAAAAGGAAATTGAACCCGCTCACCTACCGATCTCCGGTGTAAAATTCGCCGACAACCTGAAGAGCTTTACATTCTTATATAATGATATTGAATGGACATGTGATCTTCCCTCATACAAACTTACAAGCGGAGAACGATCTGACAACAGGAGGAGATTTGGACAAAACCGGAGCAACTGGGCCTGGGCAACAAGGGATGAAAACTCGAATGAACCTGTCGAATCGCCGGACAAAAAGATGACAGCCTTTATAAAGAATTTCAATGTGTATATTAAGGATGCTGATGGCAAAGAGCTTCAATTAAGTTTTGATGGCGGAACAGGATCCTATTATTCATCTTATATGTACTGGTCGCCTGATTCAAAAAAGATTATGGCTTATAAGGTTCAGCCTGCAGAGAAGCACTTTATATCCTATATTGAATCTTCTCCGGAAGATCAGCTGCAACCAAAATATTACACTTACGAGTATACAAAACCGGGAGACGCCCTGCCACAATTTTTTCCACAGATATTTGATGTGGTATCAGGCTCTCATATAAAGGTAGACGAGTCCCTTTACCCGAACCAGTACAGCCTTGGCCGCTTTAAGTGGAAAAAGAACAGCAGTGCCATAAGCTTTGAATATAATAAACGTGGTCACCAGGTCTACCAGCTAATAAATATTGATGCTGCAACGGGAGAGCAAAATGTTATAGTTGACGAAAGGTCGGATACCTTTATTGATTACAGCGGAAAAAGATATCGCTATGATGTTAACGACGGAGAAGAGATAATTTGGGCTTCTGAAAGAGATGGATGGAACCATCTCTACCTTATTGATGGCAATACAGGGGAAGTGAAGAACCAGATTACCAGTGGAAACTGGGTAGTGAGGGATGTTGAATATGTTGATGAAGAAAACAGGCAGATAATATTTATGGCAAGCGGTAAGGAAGAGGGCGATCCCTACCATATTGATTACTATTCAATAGGGTTTGACGGCAGGGGATTAAAAAGACTTAGTGCCGGATACGGAACGCATTCTGCATCCTTCTCTCCTGATTACAAATACTTTGTAGATACTTATTCGACCATCGACACCCCACCTGTTTCAGTTCTCAGAAAGACCATTACAGGTGCAGAAATAATGCCGCTGGAGAAAGCAGATATTTCCGCTCTTGTTGACGCCGGATGGAGAGCCCCTGAAGTGTTTGCAGCAAAGGGTCGGGATGGTATTACGGATATCTGGGGTATTATAATCCGACCCACAAACTTCGATCCGGCTAAATCATATCCTGTTATTGAAGATATTTATGCCGGCCCGCATAGCAGTTTTGTACCAAAAAATTTTCGCTCTTACCTCGGCGGAATGCAGGCACTTGCTGAGCTGGGTTTTATTATTGTAAAAATTGACGGAATGGGCACTTCGAACAGGTCAAAGGCTTTTCATGATGTCTGCTTTAAAAATCTTAAGGATGCGGGCTTCCCGGACAGAATTCTCTGGATGAAGGAAGCAGCTTCAAAATACCCATATATGGATATCGCCAGGGTAGGTGTATATGGTACCTCGGCCGGCGGACAATCCTCAACAGGGGCAGTGCTGTTTCATCCTGAATTTTACAAGGTTGCAGTATCTGCCTGTGGATGCCACGACAACAGGATGGATAAGATATGGTGGAATGAGCAATGGATGGGATGGCCTGTTGGGCCCGAATATGCTGAAAGCTCGAATGTCGACAACGCCTACAGACTGGAAGGAAAACTACTTCTTATTAATGGTGAGATGGATAATAATGTAGATCCAAGATCTACCGAACAGGTAGTTAATGCCCTTATTAAGGCAAATAAAGATTTTGATTATCTTTTTGTACCCGGAATGAGGCACTCGAGTGGTGGGGAGTACGGAGAGCACAAACGTAGAGACTTTTTTGTTAAGCATCTATTGGGAGTGGATCCACCTGAGTGGGAGTAGCGGGGATCAGGGAGTGTCATTCCTGCGAACGCAGGAATCTCTGAATAATTACTATGAGATCCCTTCTTTCGAAGGGATGACACACAGAACCCAGAACCCAGAACACTGAACTAACTATAAACGATAAACCAAAAACTATAAACTAACAATGTTAAACTTAGACTACATCAGATCACAGTTTCCCGGGCTGGATACAGACTGGGTATTATTTGACAATGCAGGTGGTTCACAGATATTAAAACCGGTAGCTGAACGGATTAACAATCATTTTTTCACCAGCAATGTCCAGCTCGGAGGCTCTTATCCTCATTCACGACTCGCGGAAGAAAGGCATAATAAAGGGCACAAGGCTCTTGCAAACTGGATAAATGCAAATGACCCGAGGGAGATTGTACTGGGTTCCTCAACCAGCCTGCTTATAAGAATTCTGGCCGACAACTTCAGGAGATTATGGAATAAGGGAGATGAAATAATTGTTACCAACCTCGACCATGAAGCAAATATAGGCGGATGGCGACAGCTGGAAGAGGAAGGTTTTGTTATAAAGGAATGGAGAGTCAACCCCGAAACCTTTAATCTCGAAAAAGAAGAACTTGAAAAACTACTGACAGCCAGGACCAGGCTGGTGGCTTTCTCTGCTGCTTCAAATGTGGTCGGGACAATTAATCCTATAAAAGAGTTTACTGAAACAGCACATGCAAACGGTTCACTGGTTTGTGTTGACGCCGTTGCATATATGCCTCATCGTAAAATAGATGTACAGTATACAGATGTTGATTTTTTTGTTTTTAGTTTTTACAAAACCTACGGTCCACACTATGCAATGATGTATGGTAAACTGGATTTATTGGAGTCGCTGCCCGGCAATAATCATTTCTTTATACCTGATCCTCCCTATAAGTTCCAGCCCGGTAATTATAATTTTGAATTTGCCTGGGGAATGGGTGCCCTTCCGGAATACCTTGAAATACTGGCTGAAAAACACGGCTATACTGAAGCAAAAGAGAATATATCAAAACTGGACTTTATTTATTCCTTAATTGCAGAGCACGAAGAAGAACTTGCAGAAAAAGTACTGGATTACCTGAACAACAGGAGCGATATACGCATTATCGGTCATAAATCGGCCGACAGGGTTCTAAGGGTGCCGACAATATCGTTTGTACAGGATAAAGCCGACAGCGAGCAGATTACATTAAGAACTGATAAATATAAGGTCGCAATAAGGTGGGGTGACTTTTATGCACGCAGGCTTATTGATGATCATGGATTTGCCAGACAAAAAGGAGTTGTCAGGATTTCTATGGTTCATTATAATACCCTGGAAGAAGTGGATCGCTTAATCGAAGCACTTGACAGGTCACTTTGAATGTGACAGGAACCATTTATAAAGCTCGGGATTATTGTAGGTCTCGGTCCAGCTGTCATGATTTGCATCCGGGTAAACCGTAAAAATTACCTTACCTCCTGCCCTCTTAAGGGCATTAACCATGACTTCTGATCTCTCCAAAGGAACTACATCATCTTTTGCTCCATGAAAATTCCATACAGGCACATTCTTTAAATTAGCGATCATGGTAGTGTCGCCTCCTCCGCAGATGGGAGCAATAGCAGCAAAGAGTTCGGGAAACCTCATTGCAGTATCCCACGTGCCGAATCCCCCCATACTTAAACCGGTAAGATAAATCCTTTTAATATCAACATTGTATTCAGCAACAATCTTTTCCACAAGCAGCTGAACCAGGGCAGGTTTCCACCAGGATCTTTCAGGCACCTGTGGTGAAATTATTATAAAAGGGAAGTCTTCTCCTTCCTCTGCTAATTTCGGAGGACCGTGAAACTTTACCAGGTCGAGCTTATTGCCCCTCTCTCCTGCTCCATGCAAAAATATAAGAAGGGGCCATGATTTATCCGAATCAGATAGATAGTCTTCAGGAGTATAAACCAGGTACTCTATTCCTGTTTCAAGGATATCTGCCTTCTGATTCTGTGCCAGAAGAGAAGATACGGTAAACAGGCAAATCAAAGAAACTAAGAGGGATATTTTTTTCATCGGGGTAATGTTTATTATTCAGGTAAAAATATATTAATTATGTAATATTAAAAATTGCAACATTTTTTTACTTATTACGTTATGATCTATTGGGGAATTCTAAAAGCTTAAACTATGATGCGTTCAATATTTGTCGGTTTACTAACTCTTGTATTATTCTATGGCTCAGGCAGCATTAATGCCAATGCCCAGAGCGACATGCCCGAGATTATGCAGGATGGATCTTTAAAAGAACAATTGGATTATATTAACGAACGAACAAGGATCTATGAGAATTACAGGGCAATAAGGGAAGATATTTTTCAAAAGATGAGAAGTAATACCCTTGATTCTTTGAATACAGCCAAAAACACTATAAGCGGGCTCGAAAAAACACGAAGCGACCTTGACAGGCAAATCACCAGTCTGAATGAGCAGATAAGTTCAATAAACAAGGAGCTCTCTGAAGCAATAAATAACCGGGATTCCCTGATGTTTTTCGGGATAAGCATGTCTAAATCAGCTTATAATAAACTTCTATGGTCAATTATTATTGGTCTGCTGGTACTGACGGTGATTGTATTCCTTATGTTTAAGAGAAGTTTTGTTGTTACAAAGATCGCAAAAACTGACCTGGAGGATATAAAGAAAGAATTTGAAGATTTCCGGAAAGTCGCACACGAAAACAAGGAGAAACTTATCGTAAGCCACTTCAACGAGATTAAGAAACTAAAGGAAATGGGAAGGTAGACTTTGTGAGTGGTGAGTGGTGAGTGGTGAGTAGATTGAGCTGGTTTATAATTTAAGTACTGCTGCTACTAAGCCGTTCAGGCACCCACACCAGTGTTTCGATCGATTCAGAGGGTGGTGATTCAAGATCTGCTATAATTTTCCTGAGTGTCCGCTTTTTTAACTTCCTGGATATTATTTTTGAATACTCCGATTTCTCATGCTGCCGGATAGGAATATAGCTGCCTTTCTTCAGTATACTTATCCCTCCTGCTGGTGGGGACATCGAAGTTCCGTTGCCCAGGTCTATTTCAATCACCAGTCCGTCCAGGACGCATAATTCCTGAAAATCTTTCATCAGCCCGACAAGTATCCTGTTTTCTGAACGGTATAGAGGCTTTAATGTCATACTAAGAAGACGTTTTTGAAGCTTTTTTGTTTCATCCCCAGCTACAAAAATACTAAACATTTCAATTCAAGTAAGCTGATATTTAAAAGCTTTTTTTGCAACGCCAGTCAAATTATTGCATCTATTATACATAATCAACTGATTCCAATATGCTCCAGAGTTACTTTTTAACTGCGATCAGAAACATTCTAAGAAACAAGAAAATATCATTGATCAACATATTTGGCCTGTCGTTCAGCATGTCTGTGGGGATGCTTATAATTGTACTGCTTATCGACCAGCTCTCTTATGATAATTTTATCAGCAGAGCTAATGAGATGTACAGGATACAGACCAGGGATAATCTTAGCAGGTATTCATTACCCCTTTATGCTTCTACAACTTTCCCCCTGTCAAAGGAACTCAGGGACAGGTACGCATTTATTGAAAAATCAACTGCCCTTAACAACAACTTTGGAATAGAATTCAGGCATGGAGAAAATCTCTATTCAATCAGTGGGCTTTATGCTGAGGAGAACTTCTTTGATTTTTTCAGCTTTAATCTGCTAAGAGGGAACAGGGATGAAGTTTTAAAAGAGCCATATTCAATTGTCCTGACTGAAGAAACAGCAAAGAAAATATTCGGTGATAATGATCCCATCGGCAAAACAATAAGTGTAGCAGATGACGGAGTCTATACTGTTACCGGAATTACAGAATCGAATAAGCTAAAATCCCATATTCAGTTTGAATCCCTGGTATCTGTTTCGACCTCTCACAGCAGATCGCTAAAAGGTAACACATCAACAGATATTGGATCAAACTGGGAAAGGTTTTACAGCAGTTACGTTTATATAATACCTCATAAGGGAACAGAGCTGTCTGTAATTGAATCTGCACTTGAAGAAATCAGCAGCGAGAGGTACGGAGAAAACGAAGATCTGGATCTTACTTTTTACCTTTACCCCTTCAATAAAATTGTACCTGGACCGGTTATAGGTAATGAGCTTGGCGTTTCAATGCCCAGGGTATACCTGATCTTTTTTGGAGGACTTGCCCTGGTGGTAATTATTTCAGCAGCTTTTAACTATACCAGCCTGTCGATAGCCAGATCACTGTCGAGAGCCCGTGAATTTGGAGTAAGAAAAGGTATGGGTGCATCAAGAAAGCAACTTGTATTGCAGATTTTTATCGAGTCTGTTTCCATATCACTTCTATCTTTAATAGTTGGAATAGGATTATTGCAATTGATCCTCCCGGTATTTAAGGGCTTTAAAATGATGGCCTTGCTCCAGGTTGACCCCGCTCAGAATCTCCAGGTATATATCTGGTTTATTGTATTTGCCGTGTTTACAGGATTTATTGCAGGAGCTTTGCCAGCCATCTATATTTCCAGGATCAGCCCGGTTGAAGTATTGAAAGGCTCGTCCAATGTAAAAATATTTAAAAGGCTTGCCTTCAGGAAAATATTACTTGTTACTCAATACTTTTTCTCGATAGTATTTATCATAACAATTATACTTATTTACAGGCAAATGATATTTATGGTAAATGCAGATATGGGTTTTGACCGGGAAAAAGTATATAATATTGAATGCCGGGGTAAGGATAAAAGCGTGATCAGGGACATATTCAGCAGGATACCTGAGGTAAATTTAATTTCATTCGAATCTCACGTACCCGGGGTTGGCAGTATTAGAGATGCCGAGGTTAAGCTCAATATAAACGACGAAGAATCCATTCTTGTTAACTACTTCTCTGTTGAAGACAATTACCTTGAAACCATGGGACTGAAACTGGTAGCCGGTAATAATTTCCCTGCGGATATAAGTAAAAACAATGAATCATATGTACTGATAACACAACAGGCTTCTGAAAGCTTTAATTTCGGCTCGGTTCTTGACGCACCAGGCAGCAATATTATTCTGAATGACACCATTAACCTGACAGTTGCCGGCGTTATCGAAGATTACCGGTACTGTGCACTTTTTCTTCCTTCACGGCCATTACTTTTAAGGTATAAACCATCAGATACGCCATATGCCGTATTGAGGCTTGATTCAAATGACCTGCCCGGAACGGTGGAAAAACTAAAACAGGCCTGGAAGGAAATTGATCCTGACCACGAAATGCAGGGGCAACTGCTGGATACAGAAATCAGGGACTATTATTCCTACTTCGAGGATATTCTTTATATGGTTGGATATACAACTTTTCTCGCCCTTATAATTGCCGGTATGGGTTTATATGGTATGGCCTCATACACAATTCAAACCCGAATAAAAGAGGTTGGAATAAGAAAGGTTTACGGGGCTGAGACCCGAAATGTTGTTAAAACCGTATCGAAGTCGTTTATTAAACTTCTGGCGATAGCAATAGTAATAGGAGCACCGGTGGGCTTCCTGCTCAACAATGCATGGCTCAGCTTTATCTCTTCGCATGTTGCTTTTGGATTCGGAACCGTTTTTGCAGGCATTCTTGTGGTTATAATAACAGGACTTTCTGCCATTACATCACAGACTATCAGGGTAAGCAGGTCAAATCCTGCCGATACATTAAAATATGAATAAATCAGAGCCCCAGAACCTGTTTTAGTTCAGCAATCTGAGTATCCCAGAGGTTAATTACATCATCCTTCTCGCCTTTCTCAGCGAAGTCGGTGATCAGCAAAGCCACATCTCCTGTAAGCTCATCGACATTAAGTCTGAATTCAAAAAATCTTTCTTCTTCTTCTTCATCATCAGCCCAACTAAACTTCACATTCCTGTTATCCTTAAGCTGCGACAGCCTGGCTCTATGCTCTGAATTACCCCAGATAAACGTAAAATATTCTCCCTGAACCTGCACATCATCTGCAAACCATTCTGCAAGTCCTTCGGCTGTGCTTAATCTTGAAAAGAGTACTTTGGGGGAGCTGTTAAGTGTATATTCCAGTTCAAATTTCACTTTCATTATGAAATCGGTATTTATATTGGTTTTTACCTTGTAATGCAATATAAAAAAAATAAAGTAAATAAAAAATCGGCGTTGGACTTTTACAATTATATATTATATTTGCAGCCGCTAACGCAAGGCTTATGCGAGTTAGCAGGTAATGGCGAGATACCTGCCTGCCGGCAGGCAGGGCTCAGATGGTCACGCACCTTACCAGGTTCTTTTGAAATTTATGGCGAGATAGCTCAGATGGTTAGAGCGCATGATTCATAATCATGAGGTCGGGAGTTCAATTCTCCCTCTCGCTACAAAGTAATAAACCCTGAAGCAAAGCTTCGGGGTTTTCTTTTTTCAGGCCGAATTAAGCTTGCTTAAATAAGGGCTGGGAAAAGAAAACCCCAGGCTGCACTTGTGCAGCAGGGTTTATTACTTTGTAAGGCTTCCCCAAAAGTAATCACGGCTGCGACTGAAGGGAGCAGACGTAATTCCCTTTGAACAGATTCTTCGATTGACTCGGAATGACAATTACTGTCATACCGAGCTTGCCGGGGGATCTGAATTCTCTGCCGGTATAGATTCCTCACTACGTTCGGAATGACAAAGGAGATAAAAATATTATATTAGCATCTTCATTAATATGCCGGCAAATGAAAGCATGCTCTTTCCGCTTACTCCTCTTGCTGTTTGGTTTCACAGTACTCCATGGTGCCTGCAACAGCACTGAAAGTGTCAGGACACTAAAGCTGGCACACGGCCTGGATCCAGGCCACTCAGTTCATCTTGGGATGGTTTATATGGCAGAAAGACTTGAGGAAAAATCGGGTGGAAAACTTACAATTGATATTTACCCGAGTCAGCAGCTTGGCTCTGAAAGGCAATGCCTTGAATTACTCCAGATAGGCAGCCTGGCAATGACCAAGGTATCGGCAGCTGTTATGGAAGGATTTGCTCCCAGCTACAGGGTTCTGAGTCTTCCATATATATTTAAGAACAAAGAACATTCATACAGGGTACTGGATGGTGAGGTGGGTAAGGAGATACTTGAATCGGGCACAGATTTCTGGCTGCGGGGTCTCACCTTCTACGATGCAGGCAGCAGGAGCTTCTACACAAAGGACAGGCCAATAATGAAGCCTGAAGATCTTGCCGGACTCAAAATAAGGGTAATGCAAAGTCCAACTGCAGTAAATATGATAAAAGCAATGGGAGGCTCCCCTACCCCTATTTCGTGGGGCGAACTCTATACAGCGCTGCAGGGCGGAGTGGTTGACGGAGCTGAAAATAACCCCCCGAGCTTCTACCTGTCGCACCACTACGAAGTGTGTAAATATTACTGCATTAATGAGCATACCTCGGTACCTGATGTATTATTGATTAGCACAATAATATGGAAGCAGCTGAATAAAACAGAACAGGAATGGCTCAGTGAAGCAGCAAGGGAATCAGCTCTTTACCAGAGAGACTTATGGGCAAAATCGGAAGAAGAAGCACTTGAAGCCGTTAAGGAAGCCGGTGTTGAAATTATATACCCTGCTAAGCAGCCCTTTATTGAAAAGGTAAGCTCTTTGTATATTGATTATAATGAAGATCCTGTTTTAAGCAAGCTTATTACAAGGATTAAACTCCTGGAAGGCTCAGAATCAGCAATAACTGGAACAAATGATCAGAAGATTAATTGACAGGATACTGGCATGGATAGTAATTATTACTATGGCCATACTGCTTATTGATGTAATATGGCAGGTTGCCTCAAGGTACCTTATGAACGAGCCCAGCTCATGGACCGATGAACTGGCAGGATACCTCCTGATATGGGTAGGCCTGCTCGGAGGCGCCTACGCAAGCGGGCAGAAAGATCACCTTGCGATCGACCTGCTGCCACGTAAACTTACCATTAAGGGAAGAAGGTACCTCTACCTTATAATAAACGGGCTTATTGCACTCTTTGCCATTTCAGTACTGATTGCAGGAGGCAGCAGGCTGGTAAGCATCTCTTTCAGACTCGACCAGGTTTCACCCGCACTGGCACTTCCGGTTGGGTATGTATACCTGGTTTTACCTCTTAGCGGCGCATTTATACTATTCTATGCTATTGATGATATTATTTTTAACAGGATGCCCGAGCTGGCAAAATAAAGCGGTAATATGGATTCAGCAGGTATTATTGTTTTAATCTTAAGTTTCGTACTCCTTATTTCAATCGGGGTTCCTATTGCTTACAGTATCGGAATATCGGGTATCCTTACCATGCTGATCAGCATTCTGCCCATACCTGCTTTTACCACTCTCGCACAGAGGATGGCAACTGCTCTGGACAGCTTTGCCCTGCTTGCCATACCGTTTTTTATCCTTGCAGGACAAATAATGAACAGGGGGGGTATAGCCATAAGGCTGATTGAATTTGCCAAAGTGATGGTAGGAAGATTACCAGGGGGACTTGCCTTTGTAAATATTATGGCGAATATGTTGTTTGGAGCCATCTCCGGTTCGGCAGCTGCATCAGCTTCAGCTATAGGAACAATTATGACACCAAAAATGAAAGAAGAAGGCTATGACCTTCCTTTCAGTACCGCTGTAAATATCAGCTCTGCAACAACCGGCCTGGTGATACCTCCCAGTAATATACTGATTGTATATTCACTTGCCAGTGGTGGAATATCAATTGCTGCCCTGTTTGTAGCAGGCTATATACCCGGTATTATGACAGGTCTGGCACTTATAGGTATAGCTGCTGCAATTGCTTACAGGAAAAATTACCCCATTGGAGAGAGAATTAACTTAAAAGGAAGCATAAGAAGGTTCCTGGATGCAATTCCAAGCCTTCTTTTACTGATAATTGTTATTGGAGGTATAATTGCAGGCATTTTTACGGCGACCGAAGCCTCGGCTATAGCTGTGCTATACACACTTGTGCTGGCATTTATTTACAGGGAAATAAAGTGGAAAGAGCTGCCCGACATTATACTGAAAACGGTCAGAACAACTTCAATTGTACTGCTGCTGGTAGCCACTTCGATGGGACTGTCGTGGATAATGTCGTACGAAAATATTCCCCAGGATGTAAGTAACAGCCTTCTGGGGCTGACAGATAACAAAATTGCCATAATGCTGATAATCAATCTTATACTCCTGGCAGTTGGTATATTTATGGATATGACACCGGCAGTTCTGATTTTTACACCCATTTTCCTGCCGGTAGTAGTAAATATGGGGCTTGACCCGGTACATTTTGGAATAATTATGGTATTAAACCTCAGTATAGGTTTATGCACACCTCCGGTAGGCACTTTACTGTTTGTTGGATGCAGCGTTTCAAAGATCGGAATCGGATCTGTGATAAGGCCCATGATTCCCCTTTACCTGGCAATGATTGTTGTTCTGATACTGGTAACCTTTATCCCATGGCTCAGTATGTGGATACCCGGATTACTGGGCTTTTAATTCCGAAGAAAGCAAATCAGGTACTTTGAATAATCCTGTTATATATCCCGTGTACTTTTTCGTACCTTTGTACGTTTAAATAAGTGTTGTGAAAAAGCTCGACTGGTTTGTATTAAAGTCATTCTTCTGGCCCCTGATAATGACATTCTTTATTGTTCTGTTTATACAGATAATGCAATTCCTCTGGATGTATGTCGATGATATGGCCGGTAAGGGACTGGAGCTTAATGTTCTTATGGAACTGCTTCTGCAGTTTTCGCTTGTGTTTGTTCCCACGGCACTGCCACTGGGCATACTACTTGCTTCGCTTATGACTTTCGGGAATATGGGAGAGAATTTTGAACTCTCGGCAATAAAGTCATCAGGAATATCCCTTCAGAGAATTATGCGCCCCCTGATTATTCTTATTATCCTGGTCAGCATAGGATCATTCTTCTTTGCCAATAAAGTTGTGCCTTACTCGAACAGGAAAGCAAGGACTCTTATGTACGACATACAGAGAAAGCGACCTGAGCTGAACCTCCAGGCTGCGACATTCTATAATGGCATTGACGGTATCAGTATTAAAATAGGGAAAAAAGATCCTGAAACAAATAAGCTTGAGGACATCCTTATTTATGACCACAGGGATCAGGCCGGGAATAATTCGGTAATACTTGCAGATTCAGGCTATATGAAAATGACTCCCGACGAATCGGGGCTTATTTTCACACTTTACGATGGTTATTCATATAATGATATTGTTGAAAAAAACGTAGCGGTAAATGAGAAAAAGTACCCTTTCAGGAGTGATAAATTTTCCTCCTACTCATTTCTGATCGAGCTTAGTGGTTTTGACCTCGACCGCAGCGACCTGAACCTCTTTAACCAGCACCAGGCCATGAAGGACCTGGGGCAGCTTAACTATCATATTGATTCACTGGAACAGAGGAAAAACAACAAGAACGTTTCCTATGTAAGGGATTACACAAAGACCAAACTCTACACCAGAAGCAATTTCAAAACGAATAAAGAGGAGGGCATATTGCCTGATGATACCGGAGTAAATGAAATTGTATTCTCTGTCGATTCATTGTACAGTGCAATACCGGAAGGCGACAGGATAATGACAGTAAATTATGCTCTTAACAGTGCAAGGGAGGGGATTAAGTTTATAAGCGAGAAGCAACTGACCATGCACAGGGAAATGAAAAACATTAACAGGTACAAGATTGAAAGGCATAAGAAATTCACACTTGCACTGGCCTGCCTGATATTTTTCTTTATCGGGGCTCCGCTTGGTGCAATAATCAGGAAGGGTGGCCTGGGAATGCCCGTGGTTATTTCTGTATTGTTTTTCGTTGTGTACTATGTTTTATCACTCACTGGCGAAAAATTTGCAAAGGAGGGTATTACCGGTACTGCATTTGGCATGTGGGCTTCTTCGGTAATTCTTTTAATGGTTGGAGCATTCCTTACCTACAAAGCCACTTCCGATTCTGCTATTATGAACAAAGAAACCTACACACAATTTTTCAAGAAAGTGGGTGCCATTTTAACCCTGAAAAGGTTTAAGAATGGAAATCCTGCTTATTAGCGACAAAGCTCCCTGGCCTGCAAACAGCGGCGGAGCCTTTGCAACCGGGGCTTTCACCAGGCAGTTACTGAGATCCGGGCACCATGTAACTGTAGCCTGCTACCATACAAAAAAACATCCATATATTAATAGTAATTCCCTGACGGGTGAGAAAGAAAATCTAAGTATTGTGCCGGTAAAAGTAAGGTCCTCAATAAGTATTGCAGGTCTTCTTTTCAACCTCCTGTTTTCAGGACTCCCCTATGATATAGGCCGCTATCGCACACAATCGTTCAGACGTGTACTCAAAGAATTATTATCTGCAGCTAATTATGATATTGTTCAATTTGAAGGACTTAAGGTATGCCTGCATATCGATCTTGTTAAAAAACACTGCGATTCCAGGCTGGTATACCGTGCTCATAATATTGAAAGTAATCTATGGCAAAAGAGAGCGACAATAGCCAATAATGCCCTGGCAGGATGGTATTATAGAAAGCTGGCGAACAGAACACTTGCTTTTGAACAAGAAGTATATAAAAAGATCACGGGGCTAATTGCAATATCAGATGAAGACCGCCTGGGGATACAGCATCTCTACAGTGGCAAATCTGTTACGATCCTGCCTGTTTCTGAAGATCTTACAGAAGCTTATACTTTTTCTGACAGGCATAAACTTAAGAATAGTCTTTTGTTTTTAGGCTCGCTCGACTGGCAACCTAACCTTAACGGTCTGGAATGGTTTCTAAAGAAGGTATTCCCGCTAATACGCGATAAAAACAAAAATATTAAGCTCAGGGTTGCAGGCAGGGGTGCCAGCAGGAATACTATAAGGCTGATTGAAAAATCGGGTGCCTTATACCAGGGCAGTCCCGAAGATTCAGTTTCCTTCCTTAAAAGCGGATCAGTTCTTATTGTTCCGCTCTTTGCCTCATCAGGAATCCGGATTAAGATAATAGAAGCACTGGCACAGGGATTGGATGTTATTTCCACTTTTGAAGGGGCAGCCGGGCTGCCGGACGAGATAAAAGCCATAATTAAGATTGAAGAAGCAGCAGAATCATTTGCCAGGCAGGTACTTAAACTTACTGAAAGAAACTCAACTTACAGCCGCGAGGAACTGGCAAGGATGGAACTGGTTAAAAGCTTTTTTGGTAAATTTGCAGGTATTAATAAAATAAATGAATTCTACTCTGATATTGTAAATGATAGTTAATACTTTATTCTGGCTAAGCCTGGGTCTGCTACTATACACCTACCTGCTGTATCCTGTTATTATCCTGGGAATATCGGCATTTCTGAAGTCAGGTAAAGCTATTAATGAGGAAGCATATTTTAAGAGTGTTTCCATCCTCCTGCCCGTGCATAACGAGGAGAATAACCTGAGGCAGAAACTGGATGCCCTGCTTCAGCTAAATTATCCCGAAGATCTTATTGAGATACTTATCGGATCAGACAATTCAGGCGATGCTACGAACGACATCCTGAATGAGTATTCATTAAAATACAGCGTGATAAAGTCATATCTTTTTAATGAAAGAAGAGGGAAAGCGGCGGTAGTAAATTCACTGGCAGGCATGGCAAACGGAGAAATCCTGGTTATTACCGATGCAGGAGTGATCCCGGAAGAGCAAAGCCTGGCCAGGATGATACAGGCCTTTTCCGATCCCTGTACCGGGCTGGTTGATTCGAACATTAAGATAATAAGTACAGGAAGCAAGCGAATAAACCCGGAACGCATTTACCAGGTGCTTGAATATAGAATAAAGAAAGCTGAATCAGATGCAGGCGGATTGCTTATGGGACCCTCCGGAGGCTATTATGCAATCAGGAGAAGTCTTTACCGTGATGTGCCGGCGAATTTCCTGGTTGATGATTTCTTTATAAATATGAAAGTTTTGCTTGAGGGCTATAGTTCAAAAATCGAAACGGCAGCCCTGGCATATGAAACAGAAACAGGAGACCGCAGGGGGATTTTCAAACGGCAGGTCAGGATTTCTGCCGGTTCTTTCCAGAACCTTGCATATTTCCCTGCTTTACTTGTAAAGCCCTGGTTTAAAGCTTTCTATGTCTATATCTCGCATAAGGTACTAAGGTGGTTATCTCCATTTATTTACCTGCTATTTCTGATATCAAATATTTTACTTGCCGGCAGCTCAGAAATATTCAGGCTTCTTTTTTATGTACAGTTAATTTTTATATTTTTGTCGGCAATTGATCAGGTTCTACGGAAAATAAACATTCGTTTCACTCCCTTGGGCATAATATCACATTTTATTTATATGAATATTGCAATAATAGTGGGTTTCGGAAAGTATGTTTCAGGAATTAAGAGCGGTATATGGGAACCAACCAAAAGATAATGTGTGATGGAAGATTTCAAATTTAACACCATTGAAGAAGCTATAAATGATATTCGCGAAGGACGCCTTATCATTGTAATCGACGATGAAGACCGTGAGAACGAAGGAGATTTTATCTGTGCAGCAGAGCTCACAACAAAAGAGGTTGTTAATTTTATGGCCACCAATGGGAAAGGACTTATCTGCGTCGCCCTTCCCGAGGAAAGATGTGAAGAACTCGAGCTTGACATGATGGTGGGCAGGAATACCTCGGTACATGAAACGCAATTTACCATTTCTGTCGACCTGCTTGGGAATGGAACAACAACAGGAATATCTGCATCAGACAGGGCCAAAACAATAAGGGCACTTGTGAAAACCGGTACAAAACCTGAAGATCTTGGAAGACCCGGTCATATTTTCCCCCTGAAAGCAAAATCAAGAGGTGTTCTTAGAAGAGCGGGACATACGGAAGCAGCTGTTGACCTGACAAGATTGGCAGGATTGGAAACAGGAGGAACACTTGTTGAGATAATGAATGAAGACGGGACCATGGCCCGTCTCCCCGACCTGGAAAAGATCTCCAGGAAATTTGGTATTAAGATAATAACTATAAAAGACCTGATTGAGTACCGCTTAAACGAAGAAAGCATAATTGAAATGGGAGAAAGGGTAAAGCTGCCTACCGAATGGGGAGATTTTGACTTTATTCCTTTCAGGCAGGTTAGCAACGGTCTTGAACATGCCGCAATAGTGAAGGGAGACTGGACAAAGGATGAACCCATACTTGTAAGAGTACACTCTTCATGCTTTACCGGCGACATACTGGGATCGCTGCGCTGCGACTGTGGTCCGCAGCTACATCACGCCATGCAACTGGTAGAGAAGGAAGGAAAGGGAGCAGTAATTTACCTGAGCCAGGAAGGCAGGGGCATAGGACTTTTTAACAAGATAAAGACCTACAAGCTACAGGAAGAAGGAAGGGATACCGTGGAAGCAAACCTGGAACTTGGATTCAGGGAGGACGAAAGGGACTATGGCGTGGGAGCTAATATTATAAGGGAACTCGGACTTGGTAAAATCAGGCTTATATCAAATAACCCTGTAAAAAGGGCCGGTATTGAAGGTTATGGAATTGAGATTGTACAGACAATCCCACTCGAAATTCCTTCAAATCCCCATAATGATTTTTACCTCAAAACCAAGGCCGACAAAATGGGTCATAAGCTTACCTGCTATAAGAATCGTTAATTCCGGTTTTGAGAGATCTGAATATCTCGAGGGGCGAAACCCTGTTAGCTTCAGCTATCTCCCTGAGCGACTTATTGCCTGACGGTATTACAAAGCCTGACGATTTAATAAGGTGCTCAACCTGCTTGAGGTCTGAAGCGTAAAATATATCTGATATCTCAGCCAGGGTCATATCTTCAAGACCGGCTACAGGTGGTTTGCCAACTTTTTCCGACCAGCTGTCAGAAATCCTGTTTCCCAGTTCCATTACGCTATAAAAAGGAGGTAGCTTATAAACAGTAAAAATAAACACAAGAGCAATAGTCAGTACAGAGGCAACAGCTTCTTTCCTGCTCCTGGCATAAGAATTTACTCCATTTATAAAATACGACAGAAAGGCTTTCCAGTTAAGGTTAAAAAGGTGTATTACGCCAAATATTATAAAAAGAAAAGAAAATATTGTGTGTATTGTTTCCCATTGTGCGCGCTCAAACCCGATCATTATCCATTTTATCCACCTGGCTATGCTTCCTGCAGGAGCTATATACAGTACAATGCCACTCAGGCTAATCATAACAAACGAAAGGGCCAGACCAATGCTAACGAATTTTCTCCATATAAAACTTTTCATCCCCCGTCAGAATTATTGTGCCCACAAATTTAAGGTATTATAGTTCAATAAAAATATTCTTGCATATGATCTATAACATTAAAGACTTAGTTCATCAATTTTTCTAATTTTACAAGTCCGGATATTTATGAAAAAAGAAGCCAGGATATTATTTATGGGTACTCCCGGGTTTGCTGTTGCAAGCCTGGATGCCCTTGTCAGGAATGATTTTATTATTCCGGGGGTTATTACCACACCTGATAAACCTGCCGGAAGAGGAAGGAATATCATAAAATCTGCAGTTGCAGAATATGCAGAGAACAAGGGACTTGAACTGCTGCAACCTGAAAAACTGAAAGACCCCATGTTTCTGGAAAGAGTCAGGGATCTAAAACCGGATATCGCTGTTGTAGTAGCTTTCAGAATGCTTCCTGAGGAATTGTGGAAAATTCCAGGAATGGGGACTTTTAACCTGCATGCCTCGCTTCTGCCACAGTACAGGGGTGCGGCCCCAATAAATCATGTTATAATAAACGGAGAAAAAACCACCGGCAATACTACTTTCCTTATTGATAAGAACATAGATACAGGAAATATACTGCTTCAGGAGGAACTGGAGATAAATCCAGGAGAGAATGCAGGGCTCTTACACGACAGGCTGATGATCCAGGGAGCGGAGCTTGTAGTAAAAACCGTGAAGCTGATCCTTAGCGGCAATGCAAAACCATCTGACCAGCAATTTTTTATAAAAAGTGGCACTGTTCTTAAAACAGCGCCAAAGATATTTCCTGCAGATTGCTATATAGACTGGTCAAAGTCCGCAGAACAGGTATATAACCTGGTAAGGGGTATGTCGCCTTACCCCGGGGCAAGGACAATATTATTTAATGGGAAAAAAGAGATATTGCTTAAAATACTCGAAGCAGAGATCTGCGATGGCGACCCTGGTTTAACAGCAGGTACAATTGTATTTGATAACAGGCCCGGCTTAAAAATAAAATGTCGGGACGCATACCTTGATATTAAAATAATTCAACCCGAGGGTAAAAAAGTAATGAAAAGCGAAGACTACTTAAGGGGAGTTGACGTAAAAACCCTGAAGTTGCTTACAAACCCTCAGGCTTAGTTTTTCTTAGCCACAGCTCGGTACCCAGGGGTACTATTCTGCCCGGGACCAGGTGGTTCCTTTCATAAAGAATCTTCAATTTTATACCATATAATTGTGAAATGGTATACATAGTTTCTCCTTCTTTTACAATATGATAATCATTCCCTGGTTCAGCCTTATTCCTCTTTGGCTGAATGTAAACAAGCTGACCAGGTACAAGCACAGCCTCATCGCCCAGGTCGTTATACCTGAAAATCTCCCAGCTCAGGAGATCAAACTCCTCAGCCAGCGATCTGTATGTATCTCCTTCCCTTACAATTATATACTGAATCCTGTTTCTTTCCTTAATCCTGCTGCTGCTTCTTATAACAACACCTCTGTCGCGTTCATTGTCGGAGGATACCTCTGCCTCCCTGCCGGCTGCTATAATTTCGCTGCTATCTTGTCCAGTCCTGCTTCTGCCTGCCCTGCCCAGTACAATATCATCGTAATGTGAAAGATTATTTTCTTCGATGGTATTAATAAGCATTGAAGCATACCTTGGATTAGTTGCATACCCGGCTTTTTTTAGTCCCTTTGCCCATGACTTATAGTCATCTATTCTGAAGTCGAACAGGAAGTCATATCTTGATCCGTTTACAAGAAAGTCAGAATGATCTATAAATGATTGTTCGGGCGAATTATATTTCCTGAAGCACTCATTTCGCCTGTCATCATCATGGTATATCTTTGCTCCCTTCCAGTCTGAATGACACTTTATGCCAAAATGATTATTGGCTTTGGTTGCCAGCCTGCTACGGCCATAATCCGATTCTATTATTCCCTGTGCCAGTGTTATACTTGCAGGCACGCCGGTGCGGATCATCTCTCTTATAGCTATATCAGCATAAATGGAGGTATACATTGCAACATCCCTGTTTGAATGAGAGATGGACGAAACAGCAGAATCAGTGAGGCGAGCCGGTCCGCACGAAGCAAGAAGCAGCATAATAAATATAAGTGTAAAAGATCTGTGCATATTTTAAATTATTGGGCTAAAATAACAAGCCGGAAAATGGATTCTGACTAAAAAATAAGTTATTAATTAACGAATTTTGTTACTTTTAAACATCTAACGACATATATCCGGCAAAATTGTGAAAAGAAAGATAGAGATAGAGATAGATGAATTTTCTGGTACAGAAGAGTTGAATAATAAAGACAGTGAGCTAATTGAATATTCAATGAAAGCCGCTGAGAACGCATATTCACCCTATTCCAATTTTAGTGTCGGGGTAGCTCTGAGGCTGAAAAGCGGGAAAATAGTATGTGGCAGCAACAGGGAGAATGCAGCCTTCCCGTCAGGTTCATGTGCAGAAGACACAGCCATCTCTTATGCCAGTGCAGCCCACCCCGATGATCCGATCGTTAGTATGGCAATCTCGGCAAAGAAAAATCAGAATTTCACCACCTACCCTGTTTCACCCTGTGGCAACTGCAGGCAGATAATTGCCGAAGAAGAAGACAGGCACGGTAAGAAAATAAAAATAATTCTTTACGGCAGCGAAAAGATTGAAGTTATAAACGGCATCTCTTCCCTTTTGCCCTTAAGATTCAGTAAGGATAAGTTAAAGGGTTAATTATTCGGTGTCGGCATTAACTACCATCTGGAAACCGGCTCCATGAATATTCTTAATTATAATACCCGGGTCGGCAGCAAGGTATTTCCTTAGTTTAGTAATATAAACGTCCATACTCCTGGCGGTAAAATAATCATCAGATCCCCAGATAGATTTCAGGGCTGACTCCCTGCTTACAAGTGTATTTGATGCTTCGGCCAGCATTTCGAGTAATTGCGACTCTTTTGGAGATAGCTTTTCCTCTTTGCCTTCAAGTGTAAGTGTTCTGAGTTTACGGTTAAAGAGAAAACTACCTATCTCCATTATATCTCCTGTCTCATGAGTAAGCTTATTCCGGGTAAGAATGGCTTTTATTTTGGCAAGCAGGATATCAGTATCAAAAGGTTTTGTTATATAATCGTCGGCACCCAGGCCATAGCCCGTAAGAACATCCGTTTTCAACTTTTTCGCAGTAAGAAACACCAGGGGTACATTTCTGTTAATTCCCCTGATTTCTCCTGCAATGGTAAAACCGTCAACGTTGGGCAGCATAACATCCAGAATGCAGAGGTCGAACCTGGAAGACCTGAATCTGTCAATGGCGTACTTACCATCATCAACCCATACAACTTCAAAATCGTTTATTTCGAGGTATGATTTAAGTACTGAGCCAAAACTCAGGTCGTCTTCAACAAGGAATATTTTTATTTTATTGCTCATTTCCCTTTTACTGGGGTAAATATACATCAAATCTTGAACCTTTTCCCGCTTCACTTGCAACTTCAATTCTGCCATTATGGGCTTCAACAATGGCTTTCACATAATTCAAGCCAAGGCCAAAGCCTTTAACATTGTGGATATTACCTCCTGCTTCGCGATAGAAGCGCTCAAATATTTTCGACTGAACTGCCTTTGTCATGCCCATTCCCTTGTCTTCGACCGTAATCTTAAGGTAATTCTTAACTGACTGGGTTCTTATTGTAATCTCCGGATCGGTGGGAGAATACTTATTGGCATTATCCAGAAGGTTATGTACAAGGTTGGTAAGGTGCTCAGGGTCGCCCTCTATAACAGGCTTGTCTGCTTCGGGGTAGAAGTAAATATTTCCTCCCTTGCCCTCAACCTGGATTAATATTGTGTCGATCGACAGTTGAATAATACTATTAATGTTAAGCTCTTCAAAGCTGAACTCCATTTCGCTTTTATCGAGTGTTGACATCTGAAGAATATTTTCTACCTGCTTATTCATCCTCACATTTTCCTTCTTGATCATCCCGATAAAATGCCTTACCTGGTTTTCATCACCAATAATCCTGGGATTTGATATAGTATCTGCAGCAAGCGAAATTGTAGCAATAGGAGTTTTAAACTCGTGTGTCATGTTATTAATAAAATCAGATTTCATCTCTGATACCTTTTTCTGCCTTATTATAAAGAAGATACTAAGAGCAAAAGTTATCAGGATAATAATCGAAAAAAGTGACGAAGCACCAAGTATTAATGCCATCGACCCGATTATATAGCTTTTCCTTTCGGGAAAAACCAGCGAAAGCCTGGTATTGTTTCTTATTAACCTGTCGGGGAACAGCCTTACAGTGTAATTACTCATAAGTAAATCAACAGCCTCAGATTTATTTATACCGCCGTCAATAATCCTGTCATCCTCTATTACAGCAAATTCGAAGGGTGTATTTATTCCGGAGTTTGATAACTCTTCCGTAAGCGCCTTTTCAATCAGTGCCCTGTTGGCTCCTGTATTAAGCTCCAGTTCATAGAGCTCGTTAATAAGCTTATCGCCCATATTACGAAGCTCTGCCGACTTCCTCCTGAGCCAGCTCTGAAACTGATCTTCACGGATAAGCATATTTCCTGCTTCGTTAACAGGAATACTAAATTCTTCCCTGGGTCGTGCAGGAATATAAATCATGGTATCGCCAGAAACTGTAGCCCGAACATCACCCGAAAGAATAATCTGCTCTCCGTTCTCAGTTACCTGCACAGAAAATGATTCACGGAAACCAAAAAAATTATCCGGAACTGTTGCAGCATTAAGATACTCCTCACCTCCCCCGGTACCACCATAAAAAGGATTTGCCATCATTGTTGAGGCCTGGGCCTGCAGCATTGAATCAGTAGCCATCATCCTTCTCAGAAATTCCATATTTCTTGATGATTCTATCCTTCGGGCTGTTGTCTGGAGACTCTGGTATACCGAGCGGTTAAACAGATCATTCCTTACGTTAATGGCATTCTGAATCCATATAAGCTGAACCCAGATAATGCCAAGTAATGATACAAGCATAAGCCCGATTAAACCGAAAAATTTCCAGCGTTTCATAGAACAAAAATAGCCATATATTATTTAGGGCCCTTAATTTTTAACTTTTCCTTAACTACTTTTAACCATGCTTTAACCTCTTGTTTACCAGGATGTAATAGCTTTGTTCAGGAATGACACAAAAAAATTTACACCATGAAAAGAAATTTACTGATAGTTTTAATTACAGCAATGGTACTTGTGATTATTGCTCCGTCCTCCTTTGCCCAGGAGGAGAATACCGAAAAAAGCGTCAAAAAACGGGTTAAAATAGTTAAAGTTGACGAAAAGGGAGAAAAGGTTATAATTGACACCATCCTCACAGGTGATATGGATATGGAAGGTATTGAAGCCATAGAGGGAATTCATATTAAGAAAGGAGACGGAACAGCCTGGACCATTGAAGATGGAAATGTTTTCATAATGAAAAAGGGGGATGGACATAAATACAGCTTCTACTCTGACGATGAAGGAGAAGTAATTGAAAAGGAAGGTGTTATTGTAGTAAAAACAGATGATGGAAAAACTTTTTCTGTGATTGAGATAGACGAGGATGATGAAGATGCAATGAAGAACATAATTATTGAAATTGATGAGGATGTAATTCATTCCAGGGGCGAACATATTATAATGAAAGCAGGTAAGAACTCAAAGCATGCCTTTATAGTTGCAAGCGACAAAAAAGGAAATAAAAACATGGAGTGGGTGTCTGAGGACGATAATCTTAAAGAGGGTCAGACCCATATTGTTATAAGGTCAAAAAACGAGGTCCAGGATCTTATTATTGAGGGTGATGCCGTAATTACAATTAAGGATGGTGAAGTAAAGATGGAAGGAGATACCGTAAAAAGTGATATCAGCAAGGAAAAAGGTGATTCGAAGGTAGTTAAGAAAAAGAAGGAGGAAAGAAACACAGAAAGCAGATAAGAACATCCTGACCTCTGATTTTTTCAGTTTTGTGTGATGGCACAGTCCCCGGACTGTGTCATTTTTTTATATCAAATCCCTGAACAAGGGCCATATATCAAGCTCAGGCAGGGGTGCTGTTATTTTTACCTGTTCTTTCTTAACCGGATGAATAAACTCTATGGAGCGGGCATGCAGAGAGATACCACCATCCTTGTTCGACCGGGGATATCCATATTTCAGGTCGCCCCTGATTGGGCATCCGATCTTTGCAAGCTGTGATCTGATCTGGTGGTGACGGCCGGTGTAGAGATCTATATCAAGAAGGTAATAACTATCGGTTCTGGATAATATCCTGTATCTGAGCCTGGCTTTTTTTGAACCCTTTACCTCTGTATCATACGAATAAGACTTGTTCTGTTTTTCATTCTTCTTTAGAAAATGTACAAGCTCAGCCTCATCTTCAGGAGGTCTTTCCTTTACCACAGCAAGGTATTTTTTATGAATCTCACCGTCACGAAGCATATTATTAAGCCGGGTAAGGGCCTTTGAGGTTTTTGCAAATAAAACCACACCGCTTACCGGCCTGTCGATACGGTGGGTAATACCCAGGTACACATCCCCGGGCTTCTTATAGACTTTCTTAATATACTTCTTTACCTCATCAGCAAGGGTGGTGTCACCTGTACTGTCGCCCTGCACAAGTTCATTATTGTTCTTATAGACTGCTATAAGGTGATTATCTTCATATAGTACCAGCATGAGCTATCAGTATTGTTCCTTTTCGTTTGGGAAATCTCCTGTCCTGACATCCGAAATGTAGTTTCTGACAGCACCGCTTATTTCCTGGTAGAGATTATGATACCTTCGTAAAAACCTGGGAGAGAATTCCTGGGTAATCCCCAGCATATCATGCAAAACAAGCACCTGGCCATCCACCTCGCTGCCTGCGCCAATACCTATTGTAGGAATTTTTAAATTTGATGTATCAGTTGCTGCAAGTTTTGCAGGTATTTTTTCAAGCACTAATCCAAACACGCCTGCCTTTTCAAGCATCCTGGCATCTTCAATCAGAACTTTTGCCTCTTCCTCTTCCCTGGCCCTTACCACATAGGTGCCAAATTTATGGATCGACTGGGGAGTCAGGCCCAGGTGCCCCATAACAGGAATTCCGGCCGATAGAATCCGGTCTACCGATTCTTTTACTTCCCTGCCTCCCTCAAGCTTAACACCATGAGCACCGGTCTCTTTCATTATTCTTACTGCTGAAGAGAGCGCCTTCCTGGAATTACCCTGGTAGGTTCCGAAGGGCAGGTCAACAATTATAAGAGCCCGGCTGGCAGCCCTTACCACCGACTGGGCGTGGTAAATCATATTGTCTAAAGTAATTGGTACAGTTGTTTCAAAACCAGCCATTACATTTGATGCAGAGTCGCCGATCAGGATAATATCAACACCTGCTTCATCCACAATACGGGCCATAGAGTAGTCGTAAGAGGTAAGCATCGCAATCTTCTCCCCCTTAAGCTTCATTTCGTAGAGCACATGGGTAGTAACTCTTTTAACTGTCTTGTGAATTGACATAGTTGAGTTTTTACATTATTAGTTAACAAAGCTACGAATAGTTTTTTAATTGATGCATTTTTGCCGCAGACGACATAATGCAAGGGTCTTACTTGTTTCTCTTCTGCCTTTTTGTCACACAATCCAATATTATTGAAAGCAAGCTGGCTGTTGAAAATGTCATATAGACATAAATTACCTTAAAAGCTCTGATGGCATAATCATTGTTAATTTACAGAAAACTGAAAAACTAAAATATTAATAATAAAATGGGAAAAATAATTGGTATAGACTTAGGAACTACAAACTCATGTGTATCTGTTATGGAGGGTAATGAGCCTGTTGTAATACCTAACAGCGAAGGCAAAAGGACAACTCCATCTATTGTTGCATTTATTGAGAATGGCGAAAGAAAAGTTGGTGACCCGGCCAAGAGGCAGGCAATAACAAACCCTAAGAAAACAATATATTCCATAAAGAGGTTTATGGGTGAGCCTTACAACAATGTGAGCAAGGAAATTGAGCGTGTTCCTTATACTATTGTTAAGGGTGACAACAATACTCCGAGGGTACAGATAGACGAAAGAAAATATTCGCCCCAGGAGATTTCAGCAATGATTCTTCAGAAGATGAAGAAAACGGCTGAAGATTATCTCGGACAGGAAGTTACAGAAGCGGTTGTTACAGTACCGGCATATTTTAACGACTCACAGCGCCAGGCTACCAAGGAAGCAGGAGAGATTGCAGGTCTTGAAGTAAAAAGAATAATTAATGAGCCTACTGCAGCTGCACTTGCTTATGGCCTCGACAAGAAGGCTGAAGACCTTAAGGTAGCTGTTTTTGATCTTGGTGGCGGAACTTTTGACATATCCATCCTGGAACTCGGAGACGGAGTATTTGAAGTGAAATCCACGAATGGCGATACTCACCTTGGAGGAGATGATTTTGACCAGGTGATAATTGAGTGGCTGGCCGAGGAATTTAAGAAGGATGAAGGGGTTGATCTTAAAAGGGACCCCATGGCACTTCAAAGACTCAAGGAAGCAGCTGAGAAGGCTAAGATAGAATTATCCAGTTCGACCAGTACTGAAATAAATCTTCCTTATATAATGCCGGTTGACGGTATTCCCAAACACCTTGTAAAGACACTGTCAAGAGCTCAATTTGAGAAGCTTGCAGATAACCTGATACAGGCTGTTGTGGGACCATGTAAAATGGCACTGAAGGATGCAGGCCTGCAAGCTTCAGAAATTAATGAGGTCTTGCTCGTAGGTGGTTCTACAAGGATTCCGGCAATTCAGAAAATTGTTGAGAGTTTCTTCGGAAAAGCACCTTCAAAGGGTGTTAACCCTGACGAGGTTGTTGCAGTGGATGCAGCTATCCAGGGTGGTGTACTTACCGGTGAGGTTAAGGATGTATTGCTACTTGATGTAACTCCTCTCTCTCTGGGAATTGAGACTATGGGCGGTGTAATGACAAAGCTTATTGAATCTAATACTACAATTCCTACAAAAAAGACCGAAACATTTACCACAGCTGCTGATAACCAGCCATCGGTAGAGATTCATGTGCTGCAGGGCGAAAGACCTATGGCAAGCGGAAATAAAACCATTGGAAGGTTCCACCTGGACGGCATTCCACCATCACCAAGGGGAATTCCTCAAATTGAAGTTACCTTCGATATTGATGCAAATGGTATTTTGAATGTCTCTGCAAGGGATAAGGGAACAGGTAAAGAACAAAGAATCAGGATAGAGGCTTCTTCAGGACTCAGCGACCAGGAAATTCAGAAAATGAAAGATGAAGCCAAGGCAAATGAAGAAGCTGACAAAAAGGCGAAAGAAACTGTCGATAAGATAAATGCTGCCGACAGTATGATATTCCAGACAGAGAAGCAACTTAAAGAATTTGGAGATAAGTTGCCTGCAGATAAGAAGGAGCCAATTGAAAAAGCTCTCGCAGATCTTAAGGAGGCTCATAAAAACAAGGATCTTGATGCGATCGACAGGGCAATGAGTGAAATGAATAATCACTGGCAGGCTGCCTCTGAAGAGATTTATAAGTCGCAGCAGGCAGAGGGTGGTCCACAGGGAGAACCCCAGTCCGGTCAGCCGGGAGGAAGCCAGAAAAGTGGTGATGATGAAGTGACCGACGTGGATTTTGAAGAAGTTAAATAATAAGTCTGAACTCTTATTCGTTAAAATCCCGCTATAAACGCGGGATTTTTTATTTTTACATCACCAATACATTTTATTATGTTTCAGCTTAAATCATTAATTGCAGCAATAATACTATTCTCAGCCGCTTCGCTGGCCCACTCACAGGAAGAAATCAACTTTACTGATGAGAAGGGGCTGAAACAGGGCAGGTGGATAAAGAAATTTGAAAATGGCAACATTCTTTACGAGGGAACATTTAAGGATGACAAACCCCTTGGTGAGTTTAAACGTTACTATATAAGCGGTAAGGCAATATCAGTATTGAATCATTACCAGGATAGTGATAGTGCCGATGCCTCCTTTTTTTATCCCAACGGCTACCTTGCCGCAAAGGGTTTATATACCGGTAAAAATAAAACCGGGGTATGGAGATTTTATTCGGAAGAAAAGAAGGAAGTATTAATCTGCGAAGAATCATATAGCAATAATCTGAAACAGGGTAAGAGCACAAAATTCCACCTGAACGGGAATAAAGCAGAAGAAATAAATTATATGAATGATCTGAAGCATGGTGAATGGCTGCAATATTATGCAAATGCAATTCTATGTATTAAATCTGCATATAAGAATGGACGCCTTGATGGCAGCTTTGAGTCTTTCTTTGCAAACGGATCAAAAGAAATAAGCGGTAGCTACCAGAAAGGTGTCAGAACAGGTAATTGGAATTTTTATGATGAGAACGGCAGTTTAAGAAAAACTATAAATTATATAAACGGCAGGCCAACAAATGATAATGAACTGATTAAGCAGGAAACAGAATACCTTGACATGCTTGAGAAAAACGGAGGCAAGATAGAAGACCCGGCAAAAACGGGAATAATCTGGTAAGATATAATACGCATTTATGGACAAGGCTTCCATCACCCTTACCCGCTTACAATCGCTTATTGAAGATGCACTCAGCAGTCTCGACAGGATTTATAATGTTACTGCAGAGATTGCCGAACTCAGAACCAATTATTCTGGTCACACCTATATGGAGCTGGCAGACAAGGATGAGTCGGGGAATATCACTGCACGCTTAAAAGCCATTATCTGGTCGAAACAATCCAGGTTTATATTGCCATATTTTCAAAGCACCACCGGTTCTCCGCTCAGCGAAGGATTATCGGTACTGGTAAGCGGCAGAGTGGAATATCATAAAATATATGGCATCAGCTTTATAATTACCGACATTGATCCGACATTTACCATTGGTGATATTGCAAAAAGAAGAAATGATATTATAAACCGACTGAGCTCGGAAGGTGTAATCGACATGAACAAGGGACTGGAGCTTCCTCTGCTGCCCGAAAGTATAGCTGTTATATCTTCGGATGAAGCAGCCGGCTATGGCGATTTTACAGACCACCTTATAAATAATCTCTATGGATACTCGTACAGAACAGAACTCTTCAGAGCTGTAATGCAGGGAAAAGCAACATCAGAATCTGTAGTAAGTTCATTTGAAAGAATTGCCGACAATATCGGGAATTACGACCTGGTTGTTCTTATAAGGGGAGGTGGATCAACTACCGATCTAAGCTGGTTTGATGATTATAACATTGCCTATATTATTACCCAGTTTCCAATACCGGTTATTACTGGTATCGGGCATGAAAGGGATATCTCTGTAGCTGATATGGTTGCACATACAAGCTGCAAAACACCAACAGCAGTTGCCGACTTTATAATTGAACTTAGCTCAGATGCTGAGCGCCGGGTAGACTATCTCGGGAAGAATATTTCCAGGAGTGCCAGGGAGCATTTAGGCGCTTCAGCAAGTAAGCTGGCAACATTAAGTTCGGCTCTTCTGATAAAAAGCCATGCATATATCTACACCGGGAAACAGAGAGTAAGTATCTATTCAAGTCGTATTCTTTCTGAATCGGGACATTTTATTTATCGTTCTGCTGAGAGGGTCAGCAATATAAAGAATCTCCTTACAGGCAGTTCATTGAATTACATCCAGACTCTAAAGAAAGAGCTTAAGAGTTATGCGGGCACAGTAGCTCACCTGAACCCTGTAAATATTCTGAAACGAGGATACTCAATAACAATGAAAGATGGTAAAATTGTTAAGAACAGCTCGGGGCTGATTAAGGGAGACAGGATCACTAATATACTGGCAGAAGGGAAGATTGACAGTGAAATACTTGATATTTCTGAATAAATTCTTCAAATTGTATCGATTTTCATCGGGAATATGAAGAAATTTAGCAGGATTTTAGTTTTTCTTGTAGGAGTATCATGCCAGCAATATGTCAGCGGGCAGGAGTCCTTGTTCCCTTATGCTCTTGAATTTCCTCCATATGAATATTTTGCTGCAAAGAATATCGACTCCTATGTAAATAAGTCGAAAGAATTGCTTTACACCGGAGATCTTGAGGGACTGCAGGCCAATATAGAAATTCTTAATAATCTCAACCTGCAGGGAGATCCTTATGTAAAAGGACGGATATTGAATAACCAGGGCATACTTGAGATCTACCAGGGAAACATGAGCGAGGCCATAAATTGTTTTCTAAGGGCTGCGTCATATTACGAACAGAGTAATTATACCCAGGGTATTAACACGCTGATGAATAATATTTCACTGATTTTTGCTGAGATAGAAGATTTTGAGTCATCTAAAAAATACCTGAAAAAGGCTCTTGACTATACAGGGGAAAATGATCTTAACAGCAGGTCAGTCTACCTCTTAAACCTTGCAGAAATTGAATCCAGAACAGAAAACTGCAAAGCAGCCATTGAAATTTCCATGGAACTTCTCGAAAGTTACAGCCCTGAATTATTTGATTTTTCAGAAATTGCAGTATACGGAATACTTGTAAGTTGTTATAAATCACTTAAGGACGATGAAGAAGCAATTAAATGGATAAGAAAGGGAGACAGTGCCATCAAAGCAGGTACTTCATACCTGGATATCCAGTCATATAATAAATGCCTTGTCGATTTCTATTTCGAAAGAGGTGATTATGAAAAAGTTATTGAATACGCTGAAAAGATTTACCCTCCTCCCGATGAGTCGTATTTGCATGAGCTATACGAAACAATACACCAGATGGCAATTGCCGCCCGTCATACAGGAAGACTGGATATGGCTTTGCAACTTAACCTGAGGGCAAACGAAATAGAATTCAGGCGCGAACCTTTTTCCAGGTCCGATATTATTTCTTCGTTGATGTATGAATATTCATTTAACAGGGATAACCTCGACAGAGAACTGATAAGCAAAGAGTTACAGGAAAACAATAAAAGGGATCAAATACAGTCCAAATTCTTCAAGAACCTTATTATAGTATCGTTAATCCTTCTAATCGTTATAATAGTACTGGTTTCTACACGTAAGGCCGGTTTAAGATATCGCATTAACCTGGAATCCAACAACCGTAAAATAGAAGAGATAAATAAGCAGCTCAGGGCGAGCAACAGCGACCTTGAAAAAGAAAACAGGATACTGGACACTATGATCTCTGTTTTTGCTCATGATCTGATTAACCCATTCCAGGTTATCCTTGGCTTCTCCCAGATTATGATAAATGATTATGATAAACTGGATGAAGAAGATTTTGCTGAATATACCGGTTTACTTTCCGAGACCAGTTTCAACCTCAACCAGCTGCTTCTTACATTGAAGGGGCTGGCTCTTATTAATGATGAGTCAAGCAATATAAAAGCCAGTAAATTTCATCTGCTTCCTGCTCTTAAAGATATTGCAGGCTTGTTCAGATATGCGGCAAACAATAAGAATATCAGGATAAGACTTAATAAAGTCACCAATTCAGAGGTTTATATTAATAAGGATGTTTTTGATGCAGTAATCAGGAACGTTATCAGCAATGCAATAAAATTCTCTGACAAAGGGGCTGAGGTTGTAGTAAGTAACCAGGTCGAAAATGATAAGATGAAAATTACCATTTCAGACAATGGTATTGGCATGACCCCCGCAACAAGACAGACCTTACTCAATAAAAACTATCTTGAATCCAGATCGGGAACCTTTAATGAGAAGGGAAGCGGCATTGGACTTGCTGTTTGTATTGATCTGCTTGAAATAGCAGGTGGCAGATTAGATATACAAAGCGAAGAAGGAAAAGGAACCACGATTGATATTTTTATAAATCTTTACGCGGAATGAAGTTAGTTTTCAAAATATTGAAATTATTTCCGTTAGTACTAATAATATTGATGTACCCTGGTCGTGCCTATTGCCAGTTATCAGACTTTGATTCACTTAAAAACAGGATAAATAGTTTAAATCCCGGCGATCAGATTAATGAACTTAAGGATGCAGCACTCCGCTACAGTTACATCTCGCTTGATCAGGCACAATACTTTGCCTCTAAAAGGGAGGAACTGGCAATTAAGCTTAATAATGACAGCTTGCTTGCTGATAACCTGAATTTGTTCGGCAATATTTATCTTGCTTCAGAGCTTTACACCCAGGCTGAGACTTATTACTCCAGGGCTCTTTCAAAATTCATTGAAATAAGCAACCTGGATGGTAAGGCTACAGTAACACATAATCTTGGAATCTTACATTATAATAACAACGACACAACCAGGGCAATAGAATACTTCAGACGTTCGCTCGATGCCAGGATGGAATTAGGTAACGACAGAAGAATAGGAGATGGCCTTACAACTCTTGGGGAAATATACAGGGACTATGCTAACTTTGAGAAAAGCATTGAGAATCTGCTGGCCGCATTAGATTATTACAGGGATATGGGCAGTTACCCCAGGAAGTACGATTGCTTTGCTTTCCTCTTCGACTCGTTTATGAAGGTAAATCCAGCGAAAGCCCGGGTATGGATAAAGGAGATGGAAGAATTATATCTGCTCGACACAACAAATCAATCAATTAATCCACTCAGATACCTGGTGAGGCAGAATCAGTATATGCTATATACCGGAAACATCCAGGCCGCAATAGAAGGTTTCAACAGTATTGACCTTAAAGATCCTGGTATAATAAATGATTTCAGATATATTGAATCTATTAAGTACCTGTCCGACTTATTGATGAGCCGGGGCAGATACGAAGAAGCACTGAGATTTTCCGAGATCGCCAGGGAATTAAAGAATGAGAAGTACTATTCAGAAATAAGAAACACCATAGGTTCATTTAAAATCAGGCTTAACATACTTTCAACCGAGGAAGAAACTGCCAGAGCGCTGGAATTAAACCAGATAATTCTGAAACGGATAAAAACAGAAAAACTTATTAACATCAGCATGCTGGTAATCCTTATACTGTTGACTGCCGTGCTTCTTGCTTTATTGTATAGTTATTTTATGCTAAGAAAGTACCAGAAAACGGTTGCCCGCAAGAACCTGGAATTAAACAATGCCTATAAGCAAAATATTGAATATAAGAGAAAGATTATATTACTGAGGGCTGAGAAGAACAGGTTTTTCAATGTTATTTCGGAGAAGCTTGCAGAGCCATTTTCTGTTCTTGATAAGAAAATTAACACTCTCCGACTGGCAATACGCACCCGGAAAAAAGAAGAATTTATGGCTGAGCTGAAAGAAACCTTAAAGCTGGCATCATCGCTTGAAAAAAGTCTTAAACGAATTCTTCTCTGGTCAAAGCTTCAGCGTAATAGATACCAGGTAGAGAAAGTAAATATTAATCCTGAATATTTTTTTAATGATATGCTGCCGGAACTTATCAGTATAGGTCTGGATAAAAAGATTAAAATCCGTTATGATATTGATCCTCAACTTATGATAAGGTATGATGAAAAATCGCTCAGCAGTATAATAAAGGTATTTGTTGAAAACGGGGTCGATAATTCAGATCCTGAGAGGGATATTACCGTCAGGGCTAAAAGCACTTCAACGGGATCAATTATCTCTGTCAGCGATAATGGCCCCGGCATGTCTGAAGAATTACAGAAGAATATTTTTAAGCTGGACGAAATACACCCTGCCGGAGAGAAAGGTTATAAGAAACTCGGATTGGGTCTCTTGCTGGCGAAAAACATTGCAGAGCTAAATAACAGTAAAATAAGCTTTGAGAGCAGAAAGGGCAAAGGAACAACATTCACTTTACATATAAAGTAAAATTTAACAATGGATAAAAAAATATCATTCAATGAGGCAATCAGCGAGCTGGAAATAATCCTCAAACAGATCGAGAGTGGAGAGATGGACCTGGATGACCTTACGTCCAAAGTAAAAAGAGCATCTGCTCTTATTGAGATATGCAATAAGAAATTAAGATCGACAGAGGAAGAACTTGATAAGATTGTGAAGGACCTGGAATAAGCACAAAAAAAAATCAGGACCTGAACTTGCCCTGATTTTCCCTAATGTCCCTAAACCTAAATCCCAGAAAACAAACTACTGTTTAATGTTGTACCTTTATTAACTTGAACGTATTAAAGATACAAAATGTTGCAGAATGTACTTAAAAAATAGGAAATTTTAACTTTTTTTTAATAAATACTTACTTTTCAACACCCAAAACATCCTTTATGGCTTTTTCAAAAGTATCCTTTGGGAGTGCTCCCATAGCCATTTGGGGTTGTCCTTCCTTGGGCACGAAAAGTAATGAAGGTATACTCCTTATACCAAAAATTCCTGCAAGCTCCTGCTCGGCCTCTGTATCTATTTTATAAATATCAAGCTTATCACCATACTCCTCGGAAAGTTCCTCGAGGATGGGTGCAACCATTTTGCATGGTCCACACCAATCTGCATAAAAGTCGATCAGGGCAGGCTTATCTCCTTCAAACTTCCAGTCTTTGTTATTCTCATAATTAAAAACTTTCGACTGAAATGTCTCTTTTGTTAAAAACTCAACCATAATTTCTATTTTTTTAGTTGTAAAACGTCAAATACCATACCGTTGTTCAAAATTCTTTATAAAGAGGATAATTAATACAATAATTGTAATTTTGTCATGCTTTGTGTACAAATAGTCATATATACATATGAAGAAATGTCTATATAATAAGATTTTCGGGATAATATCAGACGTAGCAGAGGAGCTGGAGGTAGATGTATATGTAATTGGTGGCTTTGTCAGGGATTGTATTCTGGAGAGAAAGTCAGCCGGCAAGGACATTGATATTGTTGTAATCGGTAACGGGATTACCATGGCAAAAACGGTTGCCGGAAGAATTAGCAGGAAGATAAAAGTCAATATTTTCAAAAATTTCGGAACGGCAATGTTCAGGTACAAGGAGGCTGAGATAGAATTTGTTGGAGCAAGGAAAGAATCATATAAGTCAGCCTCCAGAAAACCCTCAGTTGAAGCCGGAAGCCTGAGGGATGACCAGGAAAGGAGGGATTTCACCATAAATGCACTTGCCATTAGCCTGAACAGGAAGACTTATGGAAAATTCCTTGACCCCTTTGACGGTGTTAGTGACCTGGAGAAGAAAGTAATAAGAACTCCCCTTGATCCCGTAAAAACATTCTCAGACGATCCGCTCAGAATGATGCGGGCAATAAGATTTGCCTGCCAGCTGGATTTTAAGATAGAAGCAAAGACTCTTAAAGGGATTAAGTCTAATGCATACAGGCTGAAGATAGTTTCGCCAGAAAGGATTACGGCTGAACTGAATAAGATTCTTCTGTCAGACAGGCCATCAGTCGGACTGAATATCTTGTACGATACAGGACTTCTGGAACAGTTTTTCCCGGAGCTCCACGAGCTTAAGGGCATTGATACCAAAGATAACAGGGCACATAAGGATAACTTTGACCACACCCTCCAGGTGCTGGATAATCTGGCACAAAACAGCGACAGCCTGTACCTGAGATGGGCCGCTCTCCTGCATGATATTGCAAAACCCGCCACCAAGAAATATGACGAAAAAGTGGGCTGGACCTTTCACGGGCACGAATACATAGGATCTAAAATGATTCCAGATATATTTAAAAGGCTCAGGTTGCCTCTTAACGAAAATATGAAATATGTTAAGAAACTGGTAGCTCTTCATTTAAGGCCAATTTCCCTTACACAGGATGAGGTTACCGATTCGGCAATAAGAAGGCTCCTGTTTGAAGCGGGAGATGACATTGAAGACCTGATGCTGCTGTGTGAAGCCGATATAACATCCAAAAACATCAGGAAAGTACAGCGTCATCTTGATAATTTTGCACTGGTAAGATTAAAGCTTAAGGAAATAGAAGAAAGAGATCATTTAAGAAATTTTCAGCCTCCCGTGAGCGGCGAAGATATTATTGAAGCATTCGGAATTAAACCAGGCAGAAACATTGGTATAATAAAAGAATACATTAAAGAATCCATCCTGGATGGGATTATTCCCAACGAGCGTAAGGAGGCCCTTGATCTTATGTACAGGAAAGGCGAAGAGCTCGGGCTTAGAAGGAAATCCTAAGACCGTTAATTATAAGATCGAAGTAAACGGGCAAATGATCGCTGTAAAGTCCGTTATAAGCTGGTCCACTCCAGGTCGACCCGGGTTTCTTTCCCCTGTATTTCAGATCATCTACAAGGATATTATCATTTTCAAGCACTCTGAATGATCCCTTTTTATAGCTGTAAGCATTCCCGGGCATCAATAAGGAGCTGTCAATCAAAACCTGGTCAAACATATTCCACCTGCCCTGGTACTTATAAGATCCTTCCACCTTCTTTCCCCTGTATGTACTTATATTATTCAGCCTGCCCGGGCAGCTGCCATTTCTTTCGCAGGTGAGATAAGCAGCAATAGCTTCGTCGCCGGGATTTGCATTAAGATCACCCATAACTACAATATTTCCTTTACCGGCACCACTTTCCCTGAGCTTCCTGACTGATGTGCCAATTAATTCTGCAATTTCCTGCCTGAGTTTATCTGTTGCGCTCACCCCTCCCCTTCGCGAAGGCCAGTGTGAAACAAACAATCGCAATGTATCGAATGAATCAGCCAGTTCTGCATACAGAACAGACCTGGTATCAAGAGTATCATCATTTGACCCATGTGGGTAAATAATCTCAGATCCGACAAGTTCGAATGTCGATTTATATAATAAAGCAACTCCAATTCCACGGCTGTCGTGAGATTGCGCAAACAGTGTCCGGTAGCCCACCTCTCCGAGGATTGTTTCCGAACAAAGATCAATAAGGACATTTTTGTTTTCCACTTCGCAGAGCCCGATAATATCAGGGGCATCCTTGTTGCTGCACGAGATTAAAACCTTCGAAATATTATTCAGCTTGGTGGTATACTTATAAGTGTTCCAACGCCTTTCACTTCCCGGAAGAAACTCGTCGTCATCCAGGTCAGAGTCTAAAGTGTCAAACAGGTTCTCAACATTATAAAACACAATTCTGATCTCATTACCGCCACGATACCTTGTACCTAAGCTGTGCGACTCCAGAAGCAGTACAATAATAATTATCAAACCAGTGCCTGTAACTCTACTCACGTTTTTCACCAGTTTGACGTTCGTAAGCTCCCGAATCCGGTCCGGAATCAGAAAGTCTTGAATAGCCCCTTATATCATAACCAAGGCTTATAGCCGAGTCCATATTTGCCAGTCCGATAAGCGGAGATAAGGTATCGGGCCTGAGGTCAAAATATGATTCATTTATAAAACCCGGATCTGAACCCACATGGTTTCCCTCAAAGCTGATACTACTCCACATCGGCATAGTGGAATCTATCTTCAGGAAACATCCGAGAAAGTTAATATTTAACGATTCGCCGCTTAAACTTGCTATCTCTACTTCATTACCCAGTGATCCCGATATAACAGAATTTGTGAATGTGATTTCGTCCAGTGAGTTTGTAAAGATTATATCATTGTAGTTATAAAAATCCGAGACCAGTACCCCCGGAGAGAACCTTGATGAATAGTCCCAGAAATTATTGACAGTACAATGCAGGAAATGGTAACTGCCACCCGATACAAGAAAAAGTGAATAGTATCCGCAATGAGTTATAACACAATTTTTTGCAGTAACACTTGCCCCGAGCGATGATATACCACTAACTGTATTATGAAGGATAAGTGAGTTACTTATTTCAAGATCCGGAGGCAGGTCCTCCGAAAACAGATTACCAAGATGCAGCGCACTGACCGAGTTTTTTATAACTGCATTAGAAATAATATTCCCTGTGCTGCCATTTAAAAAGTAAATGCCGCTCCATTGTCCGGGAATATCATTATAAACAAATTCCGTTCTGTCTGAAGCAAATATTACCGGCTCCTCCGGTGTACCATTAACGACCAGTCTGCCTGCTACGTACATTGTAGATCCACGATGAAACAATATCCTTGTCCCGGGATTTATAAGCAGTACTTCTCCGGTATCAACCATCATTGAATTATATACAACATATGGTTTGGGTCCCGACCAGGTCTGACCGCTAAGCTCAACACCACTGATCAGGTTAATATCCTGTCCCCAGGCCAGAATATTAACATCCTGTTTTATTCCATGAAAGGTAAATACTATTGAATCGTATATTGCCACCGGATTGTCCAGGTTAGTTGGATCAACAAGGGCGTCAATAAAGATAAAAAGACTGTCGCCCGGTGCAAGGTCTATATCAGATTTTGAATTTCCAGGACTACCGTCAATATTAAGCCTGAAGCCTGAATCCTGGCCCGCCAGGGAAATATTATCAATTCTTATCCAACCCGGATTAGGGTTGGTAACCCTGAGTTCTCTTGTTGCAGAACCCAGCCCGGTAAAAACCGTGTCGAAGTAGACTGTATCAAGCGAAAAAGTAAGGAGTTTTACCCCTGAGCTGACAAATTTTTTTTCAGTGCAGGCGAAAAAAAAAGCCGCTAAGATCAGGAGTAAAATAACATTCCTTTTCATATTAAGATAATCCGCCAGGGAGAACCTAGTATTTATTAAGCCACCTGTAACGTCGTGCACTATCCCCAAACTTCACTGCAAATGATAGTTCGTGCGATCCAAAACTGTGTTTCCTGATTTCAGTAAGTGTAAAATCAAAAGCATAGGCAAAATAGAAACGATCGTAGGTAAAACCTGCCATCATAATCATAGCATCCTGGGTTCTGAAGGAGAGCCCGGCCCAGTAATCACTCATATAATAAACCCTTGCCGTAATATCAGCCTGGAAAGCCTTAAAAAACATATCCGACGATTTCAGCATGGCAGATGGCTCCAGAACCCAGTTATCGCCCTGGAGAGGAATCTTGATTCCGCCGGTAAGATAGAAATGACCAATCTCGGTTCGTGGATTACTTGCTGTGTTGCCCAGTGTAAGTGTCCCCCTGAATAATTGAGTGGCAGCAAAGCCAATATAATAATTTGGTGTAGTAAAGCTTGCTCCAAAATTAAAGTCGGGTATAAAAACCACCCTGTCGTAGTTATTCAGAAAATCATCATCGTAATCACTCAGTATTATATTATCGTCAATATCAATGGCAAACTGGTACATTGTTGCGCCCAGACCAAATGAAAGCTGCCTGTAATTTCTGAGGTCGATATGATAGGCATAGGCTCCCTCAAACCCGGTTCTCCTGATAATACCATTCTGATCGTTAAACACATAGCCTCCAATACCTACCCTTCCTCCCCTGGTAGGCCGCACAAGTTTCCTCCTTACAGAAGTTGATCTCTGTATAAAACTTGTTTTTAACAACCTGGTCTGAAATGAAACAGCATAGGTACTGGGAGAGCTTGGAAGACCAAGCCATTGTTCCCTGGCTGTAAGGTTTACCGAGGTATATCCATCACTTCCGGCATATGAAGGATTTATTAGAAAGCCATTCATCACATACTGGCTGTACATTGGTACCTGCTGGGCACTCAGGTTAGCGCCCACCAGGTATATTGTACATATCAGAATTAACGATTTAAATAATCTCATTTAGTCCCGAATTTAATCAAATTTATCTAATAATTGTTATGGTTCCGGTTAGTGGAGTAGTTCCATCTCCCAGGTCCAGAATATAGTGGTATGAATCAACAGGAAGTGGTTTTCCCTTGAAAGTACCATCCCACCTGTTCTCATTCAGGCTCCTGGCACTGTATACCAGTTTACCCCAGCGGCTGAAGATTCTGATCTCAGCATTCGGGTAAATATCTATATTCTGTATAACCAGGAAGTCGTTTTTACCGTCAACATTTCCGGGTGTAATAATCTCCGGAACCCGGATGCAATTAATACCCAGAACTCCAACTGTTATACTTGCCTGTTCTGTACATCCATTGGCATCGCTTACTTCAACGGTATAAGCTCCATCAGAAATTCCGATCCGGTCCTCACCGGTATCTCCGTCACTCCATAATACAGTGTAGGGTGATACTCCACCTGTAATGCTAAGGTCTATTTCACCTGTATTATCACCGGGACACTGAGCATCCGTTACACTAAAGCTTAACTCCAGTACGGCAGGCTCAAGCAGGCTCAGGTCATAAGTCTCAGAACATCCTGTACTGTCGGTAACAGTAAGTGAATAGTCTCCGGCCGCCAGATCAACAATATCTTCATCTGATGATACAAATCCGTCGGGTCCGGTCCATGAAATCGTAAGGGGCCCTGTGCCTCCGCTTACACTAACCTCAATAAACCCGTCACTGCTTCCATTGCAGCTTACCCCGTATCCGTTAAAGTCAGACTCAGAAACCGGGTTTATAACAATCTGTGCCGGTTCAACTATAGTAGTATCAAGTGTATAAACAGCACAGTTATTGGCATCTGTAAAGTTTAATGAATACAGGCCTGCCTCAAGTCCGCTGATACTGAGATTCGAAGAACTGTAGCCGTCAGGTCCGGTCCAGCTTACTATATAAGGTTCTGTTCCTCCTGCTGCGCTTATATAAATTGCCGCATCATCCGACTGGTAACAGCTGTTATGAATAACGCTATCAAGTACCATTGTTAAGCTTGCCGGCTCTACAATGGTGATGCTGGTATCCTTAACGCAGCCATTCTGATCCTGTATACTAAACAGGTAAGTTGCTGCAGAAAGACCGGTGAAGTCACCAGAAACATCATATGCACCTCCGTCAATACTGTATACATAAGGTGCAGTACCCCCGGCTCCTTCAATCCGGATAATACCATCGGTAAGTCCGTTACAGCTAATATCAGTATGTTCAAGCACCGTAATACCAGGCAGCGGGCTGATAGTAATTACTTTGTCATCCGTTGCATCCGGGCAGATACCTCCGCCGTTTACAGTCATTGTTAATGTTACACTTCCGCTGCTCAGATCGGCAGAACCGAAAGTATAAACAGGATTATCGATTGCATCGTCATCAAAGGTTCCATCACCGCTGCTTGTCCAGAGAACTGAACCTCCTGAAGAAACTGCATCTGTTACAGGATAATCTGCTGCTGATCCGCAAACTGTATCATCGGCACCGGCATCCGCAGTGGGTCCTGCTATAAAATTGATCTCGATATCGTCTGATGCTGAACCACAGGTTCCAGGTCCTGTTACGGCTACTGTCAGCACCACGGGACCAATATCTGAAGGCCCGAAGGTATAAACAGGGTTAGGCGCTGTCGGATCATCAAATGACCCGTCGCCCGAGCTTGTCCATAAAACAGTTCCATTTGTACAAACAGCCTCACTCAGAGTTACATCAGGAGGTGTTCCACACAGGTCTATATCATTTCCTGCAAAGGCTGATGGCGCATTATAAATTGTCAGCTTCATAGTATCAGAGAGAGTCTTGCAACCAATTACTGCTGTAAGGTCCATATACAGTTTTACACTGTCAGAATCTGTTGCTCCCAGGATATATGTCGGGTTCACAAGTGTGGGATCGTCGAATGTTCCGTCTCCCGTAGTTCCCCATATTACATTTCCATTAAGCTGCGAAGCTGAAGTTATTGTAAAGCTGCCATCTGTAATACACATTTCTTCATCATTTCCGGCACTGACAAATGTTGTTGTTGTATCTGTTACTGTTACTGTAGCCGTACCTGAAACAGAATTTCCTGCTGCATCACTCATAGTAATATTCACAGTATTCGAGCCTAAGTCTGTGCAGGTAAATGTATTAACATCAATACTAACAGCTGATATTCCACAATTATCAGAAGAAGCTACTGCATCATAGACGTAAGAACTATCAATTACCACAGTACCTCCTAAGCCAATATTTACAATTGTATCAAGGGTCACCAGTAGCGGAACTTCAATGTCTGTTACCGTAATATCAAACTGGCAGGTACTGATGTTTCCACCGCCATCTGTTGCTGTCCATGTTATAGTAGTGGTTCCTGCAGGTATTGTCTCACCCGCAAGAGTTGCTCCACCATTAAAGTCGTTTACCAGGGTAGCAACCGTACAGTTATCAGTTGCAGTAGCATCGAACTCTGTACCAACAACCGTATAGCTGCAAACACCAGGATCGGTATCCTTTGCCTGGTCGGTAACACAGGTAAGCACCGGTAATTCTGTATCCGGAATATTCACATTAAAGCTACATGTACTTACATTACCCTGGGCATCGGTAGCACTGTAGGAAATTACAGTTATACCGGCAGGGAACACATCTCCGCTGTTCAGTCCTGTGCCATCTGTCCTCACTACAGCAACTGCTCCATCGCAATTATCGCTTGCAGTTGGATCGGTCCAGTTAATAGTAGCACCACAAACACCTGCATCCATTGCAACCGGATCCTGGTCGGCAGGACAATCGCTAATTACAGGGGCTTCTCCGTCAGGATCGACTGTTATATCAAAGCTGCAGGTACTTACATTACCCTGGGCATCTGTTACACTGTAGGATATTGTTGTTGCACCGGCAGGGAAGAGATCGCCGCTGTTTAGTCCGCTGGCATCGGTTCTTACTACTGCAACTATTCCGTCGCAGTTATCATTGGCCGTTGGATCAACAAAGTTAACTATCGCACCGCAGGCTCCTGCATCCATTGGCACAGGTCCTATATCTGCCGGACAGCCACTTATTACAGGTGCTTCTCCGTCAGGATCGACTGTTATATCAAAGCTGCAGGTACTTACGTTGCCTTCGGAGTCTGTTGCAGAATAACTGATTGTTGTTGTACCGGCCGGGAAGAGATCGCCGCTGTTTAATCCGCTGGCATCGGTTCTTACTACTGCAACTATTC
>JAZBNV010000181.1:0-2382 GCA_036350795.1 Marinilabiliaceae bacterium | reverse complement strand
ACTATCTATTATTGTAAGGGTAAACATAGGAGGCAGGTTGGAAAAAAGCCCGCTCTGCCTTACGCCAATCTTCATTTTGTATGTGGCCGGATCATATTCAGGGAAGACTCGTTTTACAGCCTCATCACGCCTGCCATAGCACTGGAATCCTGCCAGTGCATCTGTAATATCTTCCTTAATAGCTTTTATCCCGAATTGTGCGGCAAGATTACGTGCCATCTCCTCACTATCCGGACTGGAATCTTTTTCCGGCAGCATTATGCCAAGAATCTTATCAGCGTCAAAGGCCCTGGAGGCCAGCGCAAAACATACAGTTGAGTCAATTCCACCGCTGATGCCAATCACAGCACCATTGCGTTTCATATTTACGACGATATCCTGGCGGATTTTCTCGACTATCTGGTTGACGACGGATTCTACATCATCTAATAATATAATATCTCTGGTAAATGGCTTTTTCATATTCATATGTATTGTTCTTGGTTCTTGGTTCTAGGTTCTTGGTTCCTGGTTTCTGGTTTCTGGTTTGGCTTCGCCGAGCTCGTCGTCTTTGACTCCTCGGTTCTGGTTAGGTGTATTTTAGTCCTTTGAAATCTGACTTTTTGAGATATTGCATAAGTTTTGATATTCGATTTCTGAGTGTTGATGTTTTATCCAGAAGTTCCTGAAATGTTTCGTTGTTTATGTAGCCAAAATCAAAGGCCCTGTAGGATTGTGACCTTACTTCACCAGTAGAGCCTCTTGAGAATGAAAGGAACTGATGGAATTCTTTGTTTCCGCCACGATCAAATCCTTCTGCAATATTATCCATTACAGATCCTGAAGAGGCTCTGATCTGGTCCCTGAATTTGAAATCATTGCAAAAAGGTTCTTTCGATGTTATCACAAAGATAAGCTTGCATAATTTGCGGGCATCCTGCCATATCTCCAAATCCTCAAAACATTCTATTTTCATTATTATGTCTATTTTTCATTAACTACGAACTATGAACCAAAAACCATGAACTATTTATATAGTGTCATCTATAACCTTTAAGTTATCCAGCGGCGGCCTGTCGTACTCCGAATTGTTCCCTGCAATAAACTGGTGATGAAGCAGGTGAGTGGAGATGATGGCAGTGACTGCCATATTATCCATTTCGGAGGCTGTGCCGCTTCTTTCTATCTTTTTTAATAAGGTTGATACTGATTCGTGGTCAAAGATGCCTGTCTTTTTTGTGATTCTTTCTGAGAGCATTTCGCCAACATATTCAGGTGCATCCTTTCCAAGGAATACTGAAGCTATCGGAGCCCTGTAGGGCTGTTTTGGTCTGTTCAATATGCTATCAGGAATCTTTCCCTTCATTAATTCTTTAAGCAGGTATTTCTCATTAAGTCCGTTCAGTTTAAGATCGGGAGGCACAGTTGCCAGGAACTCAAGCAGATTGTGATCGAGGAAGGGATACCTTCCCTCAATTGAATTGGCCATTCCCATCCTGTCGCCCTGTGAAGAAAGCAGGTAGCCCGACATAAATATAGTAGTCTCAAGCCACTGTGCTTTTTCAAGTGGATCCCAGCTCTCAAAGTCACCGGGAAGCATAGTAGCCAGTTTTTCAAGTGGATCGTATCCGCTCAGACTGTCTTTAATACCGGGAGCAAAATGTTTCTTAATATGGTTTGAGTTGTTCCACCTTAGCAAATGGGAGTAAAAAGGGTTATCAGTTTCTTCGAGCTTGAAGCCGAAAAACATCTTCAGGATATTCGGACTGGCATTCCTGAGATGTGGTATATTTGAATAAATCTTTTTCAGCAGCAGGGGCCTGAGCGCTGATTTCGGGTCCCTGGCCCAGAACCTTCTTATTTTGGCTTCCCTGAAGATATTGTAGCCGGCAAGCATCTCATCAGCACCCTCTCCCGTTATAACTACTTTTATATTATTCTGCCTTACCAGGCCGGAAAGCATCATCATCGGGGTGGGAGCTGTCCTGGTCAGAGCTGTTTCGGAGTGCCATACAACATCCGGGAAAAGATCAGCAATTTCGCCCGGAAGGCAGGTAATGGACTTATGATTTGTATTAAAATACTTTACAGCTTCGTCCTGGTAAGAACTCTCGTCAAAGTCCTTTTCTGAAAAAGCAAGAGAAAAGGTATTCAGAACTCCGGGCTCAATATTCTTAATATATGCGACCGTTGCACTTGAATCGATGCCCCCGCTGAGGTAGGCAGCAACTTCAACATCGGCTCTTAACCTGAGTCTTACTGAAGAGGACAGTAGTTCATGTAACCTTTCAATAGTGTCATCTTTTGATAACTTAGCACCGGCACTATAGAAGTTCAGGCTCCAGTATTGCCGGGTTTTGATGCCGTGTCTGCTGAAAGTAAGATAGTGACCTGGAGATAATT
>JAZBNV010000180.1:0-11843 GCA_036350795.1 Marinilabiliaceae bacterium | reverse complement strand
TGAGAAGTTGAGAAGTTGAGAAGTTGAGAAGTTGAGGTGTTAGTCGTTAAATCACTTTTCAACCTTATAAACCTTATCAACCTTATAAACCTTATAAACCCTATCAGGCATTTTACAAGATATTATGCAGCATATTATCTCTTATAGTACCTTATCCATATTTTATTACATTTGTTGGATTAATCTTAAACCAAAACTATAATAATGCAGAAGATTAACGATTTCCTTGTAATGCTCGACGGCTATATTGGTGGCCATCCATGGTTTGTATTCCTTCTCCTTGGAACAGGTATCTTTTTTACAATGTACCTGGGTTTTCCCCAGATAAGATATTTCAAACATGCCATAAGGATTGTAAAAGGTAAATACGACCATAAGGATGACGTTGGAGATACAAGCCACTTCCAGGCTTTAACAACTGCCCTCTCCGGCACAGTAGGAACAGGCAATATTGCAGGCGTTGCACTTGCAATACACCTGGGAGGTCCGGCAGCCCTTTTCTGGATGCTGGTTACAGCAATGATAGGTATGTGTACCAAGTTTGTCGAGGTTACCATCTCGCATAAATACCGTGACATACTTGAAGATGGCACCGTATCAGGAGGACCAATGTATTACATGAAGAAGAGGCTGAATATAAAAACCAGTAAGGGTAACATAATAAAAACCGGGGTCATCCTTGGAGGCTTCTTTGCAGTAGCTACCGTACTTAGTTCTTTCGGTACAGGGTCGCTGCCCCAGATAAACAGTATCTCCAATTCAGTCTTCGCAACCTTTGGCATAAATCATATCATAACAGGTTTTATACTTGCTGTTCTACTGGCACTGGTAATTATCGGAGGTATTAAAAGAATAGCTGCAGTAACCTCAACACTGGTACCCGCCATGGCCTTTATTTACCTTATCGGTGCTCTGGCGGTAATCTTCAAAAACTACGATATGATTCTCCCCTCGCTGGGAGCAATCTTTGGCGATGCATTTACAGGTACAGCTGCCACGGGCGGATTCCTCGGAGCCTCGCTTTCGTGGGCAATTAACAGGGGAGTAAACCGTGGACTTTTCTCCAACGAAGCCGGGCAGGGTTCGGCCCCAATAGCACACTCGGCAGCCAAAGCTCCCGAGCCTGTTTCAGAAGGTATGGTGGCAATACTTGAACCCTTTATTGACACAATAGTGATTTGCACCCTTACCGGGCTTGTACTGCTCTCTTCAGGCGTATGGAATGAAAAACATATCAACCAGTTCCAGGAGACTGATATGCAGTTCGTTGCAGGCGAATATAGCGATACAGACCCTGCAGATATGCTCGCACTTTCAAATCATATCAGCAAGAAAAAGAGTCTCCCTAAACTCGACCTGTATACAGGAACACTCGAAATCACTGACGGCATAATCACAAACGGAGCAGTAACCCTGCTGCATGCTGAATCAGTTGCCGAGGACTTTAAATTCCTGCAGGGATCCGATAATTATACAGGGCTTATTAACATCTCTGATGGTAAAATGCTGATTGATGACAATGATAAGGATAGTATCAAGGATAAAATTGTGGCTCTCTTCAAAAAAACCGAATCAAACAAAATCGTAATAGAAGGCTTCTCACTTATGCACAGTGCACCCCTTACTGCAGAAGCATTTAAAAGAGGATTCTTTGGTGACTTCGGGCAGTACATAGTGTCAATCGGACTGCTTCTGTTTGCTTTTTCAACAGCCATCTCCTGGTCGTATTACGGCGACAGGGCACTTACCTGCCTGATTGGTCAGCAATACGTAATATATTACAGGATTTTCTACGTACTGGCCTTCTTTATAGCATCATTTACCGATACCACGATTATTTGGTCGCTATCATACATAACCATTGCTGTAATGACCATTCCAAACCTGATTGGCATACTTATACTGCAAAAGGATATAAAAGGAACAATCAAACAGTACTGGATAGATTTCTCAAAAGATCACCCTGGTGAGAAGATTGGCCAGAAATATTCTAAATAGGGAATACAGGCTTAGGCCTAAGTAGGGGCGTAGCATGCTACGCCCCTATTGATGAAAAAATAAATCAATAAAGATGAAGAATGCAGTTAAAGGCGTAGCATGCAAGGCCCTGCTATTTCTGTTGATCCCCTTAATCGCGGGTGCACAGGACATACCGCTGCCCAATAAAGCACAGCTGGCATGGTCGGAAGCAGAGTTTGGTGTTGTTTTTCACTACGACCTGCATGTATTTGACGGACTGAACTACGCACAGGGTGGAAACAGGATTACACCCATCAGGGATTACAATATCTTCAACCCGGAAAAGCTTGATACTGACCAGTGGATTAAAGCTGCAAAAGATGCCGGCGCAAAATTTGCCCTGCTCACAGCAACACACGAAACCGGTTTTGCACTTTACCAGAGTGATGTTAACCCCTATTGCCTTAAAGCAGTAAAATGGCAAAACGGGAAAGGAGACATCGTCAGGGACTTTATTAATTCATGCCGGAAATATGATATAAAACCGGGCATCTATATAGGAATACGCTGGAACTCCTTTTTCGGAGTTCACGACTTCCGGGTAGTTGGGGAAGGAGAGTTCAGGGATAAGCGGCAGGAATATTATAACAGGATGTGCGAAGGGATGGTTGAAGAACTGTGCAGCAGGTATGGAGAATTATTTGAGATCTGGTTTGATGGTGGGGCATCCCATCCCGAAAAGGGTGCTCCCGATGTTCTGCCATTAGTAAAAAAATACCAGCCGGATGCCCTTTTCTATCATAACGACCAGCTGGCAGAGGCCAGGTGGGGAGGATCAGAATCAGGAACAGTTCCTTACCCCTGCTGGTCGACATTCCCAAATTATTATTCCCACTCGGGCGACACAGAAGCTGAAAGATATCACTTTTTAAAGCATGGCGATCCCGATGGCAAATACTGGATGGCTGCCATGTCTGATGCACCGTTGCGCGGTTATAACGGCAGGCACGAGTGGTTCTGGGAACCCGGCGACGAAGATCATATCTACCCCCTTGATAAGCTTGTGGATATGTACTATCGGTCAGTTGGCCATAACTCTACCCTAATTATGGGACTTACTCCCGACCCTGAGGGCTTACTACCGGCTGCTGATGTTCAAAGACTTAAGGAATTCGGAGATGAAATCAGGCAAAGATTCTCTGATCCCGCCGGAAGCACAAGCGGCAGCGGGACGGAGATACCTTTAAAAATTAAGAATAAAACCCGGGTAAATACTCTTGTTATACGCGAAGATATCTCACGGGGTCAGAGAATACGGGAATACTCGCTCGAAGCCATGCTTAATGGTAAGTGGAAGAAGATCGCAGAAGGCACATCTGTCGGGAATAAAAGAATCCAGCCAATCGAAGCTCCCGAAGCAAAGGAATTCAGGCTCATCATCAATAAATCTGTTAAAGAACCACAGATCAGGGAATTCAGCCTTTACTATATCAAATAGTCCTGCCATACCTACGTTTACCGTTTACCGTTTACCGCCTGCCTGACGGCAGTCAGGTTTACCGCCTGCCTGCCAGCAGGCAGGTTTACCGCCTGCCAGCAGGCAAGTTTACCCTATGCCCTATGCCTTACGCCTTAGTAGAACAACATTCTCCACATGATGTGTCTGGGGAAACATATCAACAGGCTGAATATTTACAACATCATACTCCCCGGCCAGTAAACTGATATCCCGGGCCTGGGTGGCCGGGTTACAACTAACATATACTATCTTCTCAGGCATTATCCTGAGTATACTTTTTACCACTGCCTCATGCATACCCGGCCTGGGCGGATCGGTAATAATTACATCCGGGTGTCCGTTCCTTTCAATAAATTCTTCATTCAGAAGGTCCTTTATATCGCCTGCAAAAAAAGTCGTGTTTTCTATCCCGTTTAGAGCAGAATTGATTTTAGCATCTTCAATTGCTTCCGGAACATACTCCAATCCAACAACTTTTGAGGCAGACCGGGCTATAAAATTTGCAATTGTGCCGGTTCCGGTATAGAGGTCATAAACAATCTCATCACCTTTACAACCGGCATACTCCCTGGCCACCTTATACAACTCATATGCCTGCATGGAATTAGTCTGGTAGAATGATTTCGGACCAACCCTGAATTTAAGATCTTCCATCACCTCGATAATATGATCCTGACCCGAAAACAGTTTTACCTCAAGATCGCCAATCGAATCATGCGGCTTATGGTTAATAACATACATAAGGGAGCTAATTTCAGGGAAAGTGTTCTTTAAATGATTGAGCAATCCCTCCCTGACTTTAAGATCCTCCTGGTAAAGATTAAGGATAACCATTAACTGTCCCTCAGCGGAGTTTCGTATAATAAGTGTCCTGAGTATCCCTTTATGTTCCCTTATATCATGAAACTCAATATTGTTCTCTATGGCATACTCCCTTACACTATTACGGATTCTATTCGAGATATCAGACTGAAGGTAGCAGGTATCAATATCAAGTACCTTATCAAACATACCCGGCACATGAAAGCCGAGAGCATTTCTCTGTTTCACATCCAGTTTCGTTCCGATCTCCTCTTTTGTCATCCATCTTTTATTCGAGAAAGTAAACTCAAGCTTATTCCTGTAAAAGAACTGCTTTTCTGATCCCTTAATCTCTGAAACAGGAGGAAACTCAAACTTGCCAAGCCTGCTGAAATTATCTTCAACCTGCTGCTGTTTAAACTTAAGCTGCTCATTATATGGAAGATGCTGCCATTTACAGCCACCACAGACCCCGAAGTGTTTGCATTCCGGCTCCTGCCGCAATTCGGAATACCTGTGGAATTTTGTTACGAAGCCTTCCATAAAGCTCTTTCTCTTCCTTGTAACCTGTATATCAACCACATCGCCCGGCACCAGCATTGGCACAAATACGACCTTTTCGTCAACCCTTCCCAGGGCCTTCCCCTCCGAACCAATGGCTGTTATCTCAACCTTCTCGAGTAATGGTTTTTTGCTTCTTGGCATAATTTATCTTTGTTTGCAAAGATAGTTAAAAAGCAAAGCTTCATCACCGGTAATTCTTTATACCTGCTGGTGCACTGATAAATATATATTATATAACAGAAAAGACATATCTCAATTAACAATCCATGGTATATATGCCAATTTTATAGTAATTTGAAAAAAATATCATCGTCCAATGAATTTTGTAAGAATGCCTGGCTCCGGGACAGGTCCGAAAAGAAGTATTATACATGTCATAATTGCAATAGCTTTAATACTCCTGGCAATATCCTCATGCAGCCAGAGCGGAAAAGAGACAGAGCTTTCCGGCAGAGATGTTCCAGGAATAGTTAACATAATAAATTTTGTTCGTCAGTGTGAGCCTCGGATTGACTGGATTACTGAAGAAGTTCTCTATAAGACAGTAGAAGAGCAGATACTTATAATGAAAAAACATGGTCTGAGCGGAACCTTTCTCCTGCAGTATGATGCTCTTATTGATACCATGTACCAGGCTCTGCTTAAAGACCTGCCGGGCGACCAGTTTGAAATAGGAGCCTGGTGGGAGATTCCTCAACCACTGGTAGAGAATTCCGGTTTTAAGTGGAGGGGAAGATATCCCTGGGACTGGCATGCCGATGTTGGCTTCGCCACAGGATATTCGCCCGAAGAAAGGGAAAAACTGGTAGATACCTACATGGCTGATTTTAAGGCAATATTCGGGTATTATCCCAGGTCGGCAGGATCATGGTTTATTGATGCTCATACATTAAAATACATGTATGATAAGTATGGAATTATTGCATCATGCAACTGCAAGGACCAGGTTGGGACCGATGGTTATACACTCTGGGGAGGCTACTGGAGCCAGGCCTATTACCCAAGTGTTAATAATGCATATATGCCGGCACAAAATCCTGAAAACCAAATCCCTGTCCCTGTTTTCCGGATGCTTGGAAGCGATCCGCTTCATCAGTATGACAATGGCCTGGGTGGAAATGTACAGAGGGTTGTTTCGCTCGAACCTGTTTATAAGGGAGGCGGGGGAAATAAAGAATGGGTCGAATGGTATTTCAGGGAGTTTATCGAGGGCCCGGCAATGGAATTTGCCTACGTACAGACCGGCCAGGAGAATTCATTTGCCTGGGAAAGGATGAAAGAGGGATTTAATATTCAGATGCCATTAATTGCAAAACTCCGCGACGACAATAAAATTAAGGTAGAGACTCTTGCAGAAACTGCAGAATGGTTTAAGAATAATTATAGCGTCACACCTCCCACTTCTGTTAGCGTAATGAGCGACCATTCAGAGAAAGATCTTAAAACTGTATGGTTTAATAGCCGCTTCTACAGGGCAAATCTTTTATGGGAGAACGGAACACTCAGGTTCAGGGATATACATATGTTCGACGAAGACTTTAAATCTGACTACCTTACTCAGAAAGGAAACAGCAGCAAATGTGATTATTATACACTGCCCGTTACAGACGGTTTCAATTGGTCAACAGCCGATAAAGTTGCAGGTTTAAGATTTATGAGGGGAACAGGTGACTCTCCGGAAGAGTTTATTGGATCAGATCCTCTTATTGATGACAGTAAAAAAGGAATATTAAAAATTCAATGGCCTCTAAGCGAGCCTGAAGGAATGCTTAAGATAATCTTCGACGAAGAAACACTCACCGTAAATGTTGACACAAAAAGAAAGGAAGACTGGTACCTGGAACTATCGCATGGTGATGATATTGATATTCCACTTGAATCAGTAAACAACAACACCCTTGTATTCAGATTCAAAGATTTCACATATTCGCTTACTGCTTTGTCAGGCAGGTTTATGCAGCAAAATGAGTCCGCCTTCAGGATAGTACCCGAGAGAGGAATTATCAGGTTCAATCTGTCTGTCCGATAATAAAAATCTTATTTATGAATAAAATCCCGGTTCTGATACTCTTACTTGCGGCTTTACTGACTGCCTGCACTGACAAACTACCAGGAGAAAGATCAGCTGATCCCGAAAACATATCCCTCGAATTCTCCAATCCCGGGTCTGACTACAGGCCGGGTGCTTTCTGGTGCTGGCTAAACGGCAATATTAGTAAGAAAGCCATAAGTTATGACCTTAAGGAAATGAGTGAGAAAGGAATGGGGAGGGCTGAAATTTGGGACGTTGCAGCTGTAAATAATCCCGGGAATTACATCCCCGCAGGACCTGCATTTTTGAGCGATAGCTCGGTATCACTCATTAAACATGCTTTCGCTGAAGGTGAAAAATACAATATTAAGATCGGGATGGTTGGCTCGAGTGGCTGGAATGCAGGAGGTACATGGGTTGAACCAGGGTGGGCTTCCAAAGCATTATATTACTCAGATCTTATCCTTGAGGGAGCAATAGACACCACATTAACTCTTCCCTTTCCTGAATTACCTTCCGCCTGTCCCAGGGGGCCGGATGGAAATCCATTGTTCTCGAAAGAAGTCGCAGTGCTTGCCTTTCCATATAATGAAGCAAAGCATATAAACAGTACAGAAAACATTATAAATCTCTCAGATAGTTTTTCAAACGGCAGTTTAAAAGCAATACTTCCGGAGGGGAAATGGCTTATAATAAGATTTCTCTGTTCCAATAACGGACAGAAGCTGATTGTACCGTCACCTCAATCAGGGGGGCTCTTTATCGACTTTCTCGATCCGGAGGCTACAAGCAGGCATTTGAAGCACATAATAGACAGGCTCGGGATTAAAGCCGATACAGGCAATAAAGGAGGACTGGCCTATTTAGAATTCGACAGCATGGAACTGGCGGAAGGCATACCATGGACGGATTCGATGCCATCGGTTTTTAAAAGTATGAGGGCTTATGATCTGACCAGCTATCTGCCGGCACTGATTGGATGGAAAATTGGCAACGATTCCGAAAGATTTCTTTATGACTGGAAAAAAACCATCAGCGACCAGCTTATTTACAGTCACTATACAACAGGAAGGGAATTCCTGAAGAAATATAATATAGAACTGGTGGCCGAAGCAGGAGGACCTGGTCCCCCAACATGGGATACCTGCCCTGTTGATGCTCTAAAGGCACTGGGCAATGTAAGTGTCCCGCGGGGAGAATTCTGGGTTCAGCACAGAAACATCTTCCTGGTAAAAGAAGTTGCCAGTGCTTCGCATATCTACGGAAGAAAAATCGTGGATGCCGAATCATTTACCACGTGGAGAAGATGGAAAGACAGCCCCTACGATCTGAAAAAGATAGTTGACCGTGCTTTCTGTGAGGGACTTAATAATGTTACTTTCCATACATTTGCAAGCACCGGACCAGATGATGGGTTGCCCGGCAGAACATATCATGCCGGATCTGACATTAATCATGCAAATACCTGGTGGAATAAATCAAAACCATTTATGGATTACCTCTCAAGGTGCAGCTATATGCTTCAGCAGGGCCTTTTCGTGGCCGACGTCTGCTATTACTATGGAGATAAGGCACCAAACTTCTATCCGGCTTATCATGTCGTGCCTGAAAAGCCAATGCTCCCGGGGCTGGGAAAAGGCTACGATTTTGATGTGGTAAACAGCGATGTTATCCTGAACAGGATGTCTGTTAAGGATAAGAGGATTGTTTTACCTGACGGCCTCAGTTATTCGCTGCTCCTTCTGCCCGACCAGGCCGATATACCGCTTGAAGTACTTCAAAAGCTTGAAGCAATGGTAAAAGCAGGTGCTACCATAATGGGAAATAAACCACTTGGGGTACCAGGGCTGCATTCCTACACAGAAAAGAACCGGGAACTGTCTGGCCTGGCGGATAAGATGTGGGAAGGAATAGACGGAGAAAAAGTTAAAATCAATAAGTATGGAAAAGGCAGGGTTGTTTACGGTATGGAAGCAGGAGAATTACTTGAATCAGACCGGCTGGGGATGGATTTTTCTGCAGACAGTGCTGCTGACCTGGATTATATACACCGGCAAACCGGGGATATGGATATTTATTTTATAAGAAACATCTCAGAAGAGAAATACTCAGGCATATGTAAATTCAGAGTTACCGGAAAGTATCCCGAAATATGGGATCCTGCCACAGGAGAACAATTCAGTATTTCAGAATACACAGAAGAATTTTCAGATACATCGGTACCGGTCAGGCTTTCCGCCGGGGGCTCAGTATTTATTGTCTTTAACAGGAAAAAAAGAGAACTTCCAATACTGAGCCATGCCGGGCAGTCTCTGGCAAAAGAAACAATAATAGAAGGGCCATGGGAGGTTTCATTCAGTGATGGCTGGGGAGCACCCGGCACATCCACCTTCGACAGTCTTATATCCTGGACCGAATCAGATATTAAGGGAATAAGGTATTACTCCGGGACCGCTGCATATCATAAAAAAATCTCTTTTGACGCGAAAGAAATTAACTCATCTGGCAGAATAATGATAGACCTGGGTGATATTGGAGACCTGGCCGAAGTATTTGTTAATAACAGTTCTGCAGGTATTTTATGGAAGAAGCCCTATCTCCTTGATATTACTGAACTGCTTAAAGCTGGCAGCAATGACCTCAGAATTGAGATTGTAAACCAATGGGTCAACAGGCTTACCGGCGACATGCTTTCAGCTCCGTCAGAGAGGTATTGCCGTACAAATCAACCATATATCACAAGAGATGATATGGGATTTGACAACTGGCCGGAGGGAGGTGATGAAACATTCAGGCTAAAGAGATCAGGCTTATTCGGACCCGTGCTAATCAGCTCATTTCCGGATCAATAGCCAGGGTACTATTCTCTTCAGCAGGAAGGTAAGAATAAAAAAGAGCTTTATTTTTTATTCACTTTCATCAGCAATACAATAAAGGTATTTATGTCCCCGAAGGAAAAGCTCGTTTCCGGCAATTGCGGGAGAGGCAGAGAACGAATCATCGAGCTTATTTTCAGACAGAATCTCAAACTCCCTTCCCTCTTTCAGAATGTAGCAAAGACCTGATCCCCCCAGCTGGTATATTCTTCCGCTGGCATACACAGGTGAATTATATACTGTTCCAAGATCTGCCAGGCTTTCCCTGGAATAAAAAACCTCACCGCTCAGGGCATCAAGGCAGGAAAGAGAACCTCCATTCGATCTCAGGAAATAAATCCTGTTATTAATAAGCAGTGGTGATGGAACATATGAAGTATTCTCTTTTACTGACCATGCTATTGCATCAGTACCGCTGATATCACCTTCTGCACCTGCAAGCCTGATAGCCATCAGCGAATAACCCCTGTACCCGCTCATAACATACACTATCCCATTTTCAAAGACAGGATGAGGAGTAACATTTCCTGTAAGGCCTGCGCACTCCCAGATTAAGCGACCGCTATCCAGGTCATAGGATCTGACTTTATTTGAGGCAGTTGTTATTACCTGCTTATTGCCTTCGAAATCCACAATAAGCGGAGTTGACCATGATGATGGTTCATCACGATCCATCTTCCAGATATCTTCACCGTTTCGTTTATCCAGGCAATAAATTTCTGACTGTCCCTCATGGTCCCATAGTATCACAATCCTGTTACCATATAAGGCCGGTGATGATCCTTCGCCAAAGTTATTTCGCTTTTCCATTTGTCCGAAATCTCTTTCCCAGATAATATTACCCTCAAAATCGAAACAGAATAAACCTCTTGATCCGAAATAAGCATATAGAAACTTACCATCTGTCAGGGATGAATTTGAGATATGACTTGAGGTATTGTGAATGCGGGCCTTTACATCCTCCCGGGCAACAGTTTTTTCCCAGAGTAGCTCACCATTTTCACGACTCAGGGCAAGAACTTTAAAAGTATAGGGCATTATTGTTGAGTCGGGCGCATCTTCCTTTACTATTGCAGTTGTCAAAAATACTTTGTCTTTCCATACTATAGGTGTTGAGAATCCTTTTCCCGGGATTTCCTTTTTCCACTTTACATTGCTGGATTCGCTCCACGAAAGCGGAGGATTACTTACCGGAGCCACACCTGTATGCTGAGGTCCGCGCCATGCAGGCCAGTTATTATTATAATCATTATCAGACTGGCAAGACTGGGAAAGCATTAATATTGCTATTATGCCCGGTAATAAACTCTTAAGTTTCATGTCCTGTATTTTAAATTAATCGGCTAATATATAGATACATTGTTAAAGCAATAACAATGAATGCTAAATATCATTTAATCACCAGGTTTCTGTTTCCCCTCCCTGCGAATTAAGGAGCCTGCCTGCCGAGGCAGGAGCTCAGAGCTCAGGGTTTATTGACTCCGGAGGAGTCGCACAGAGGTAGAAACAAAGGCATTCACACACCAATTTCCGCGCCACCCCGGCCTGTTTAAAGATTTGAACCACCGTGGCGCGGTAACTTTGTGCAGTGAATTATATAAGCTATTCTCGCTGGTCCCTCCGGGACTGCAAGGCTCAGGGCAAGGCAGGGAGTACCACGCATTTATGCGTGGGGAGGTGGTTAGCCAGGGGATTACGCGTCGCTTCGCTCCGCGTGATCCCTTTTTGGGGGAGTATCAAAGCATTTTTAAACTATTTTCTCCTCCTTTTCGAAAGGAGCCTGCCTGCCGGCGAGGCAGGGGGTGTCCCGGTTCGCCCGGGACGGGGTGGTTCGCCACTTCTTTATTTTCCCCTCCTTGCAAAGTAAGGAGGGGTGTCCCGGCTTGCCCGGGACGGGGTGGTTTCGGGATTACGCGTCACTTCGCTCCGCGTGATCCCTTTTTGGGGGGAGTATCAAAGCATTTTTAAACTATTTTCTCCTCCTTTTCGAAAGGAGGAGTACCACGCATTTATGCGTGGGGAGGTGGTTAGCCAGGGGATTACGCGTCGCTTCGCTCCGCGTGATCCCTTTTTGGGGGAGTATCAAAGCATT
>JAZBNV010000179.1:0-2137 GCA_036350795.1 Marinilabiliaceae bacterium | reverse complement strand
CTGGCTTGGATTTACCTTTGATGTTACTGGAACACTTCTTATGCATCTTATGGCAGAGGGCTCTTTCAGTCTGAAGGATCCTCATACATTAACAGGACAATTGGCCCTCTGGCTGATGCTGGCCCATGCAGTGTGGGCAAGCATTGTAGTGCACAGGAACCTTGAAAAAATGAAGAATCTTTTTCACCGCTACAGCCTGCTTGTATGGGCTGTCTGGCTGATTCCCTATTTTGGCGGTATGCTTATGGCAATGAGCTAGTATTGAATATACCCTAAAAAGATAGGCGGTAAGTTAAGCTTCAATTCTGCTCAGAGCTTACAATTAATCTTACTTGCTATTTCACTAATAGTCCTTTTGCTAATATCAAGATCTAAGGCTATTGTTTCCCATTTTGAGATAGCAGAGCGCACTTCCTCAATTATTCTTTCCGGATCTCTTAGCCCGAAATGTTTTGCCAGTCTCAGCAGATCATCCTTTCCTGGTTCCTTGCTCTCACCGGCTATCATTGTACTGTGAAATCCGAAAGCTGAATATGAAAAGGTCAGGTCGTAGGCAGGGGCGAATTTCCATTGACCCTTTCTGTTCATCAAAAATGAGAAGTTTTTGCTATGGTCATCCCTGTTATGTGCAAAAACATTAAATGCTGCCAGCCTGAACACCTTTTCATAGGCTTTAACATGTTTTTCCAGTCTGAATGCACAATCCATCAGGTGACCGTAGTCCATATTGCTGGATTTAAAATTATCATGTATCAGGCCTGATGCAGTATGCACGTGGTAGCGCTTTTCGGCATCCCTGTCAAACCTAAGAGTTCCGAAAAATAAATTGCCGGAATTACCTTCGAAAAGCCTGCATTCACTCATTTCTATTCCGGCAGCAATAGCCATAATATGATAAGCGTATTCAATTTTGGCAATCTCCGGACTATCTACTGTTGCAGGGAATTTAATTATCCAGTTTTCATAATTATTTCCGGGTGTATCAGGGCCATAAATTAACTCCTTATTGCCTGGATCAAATGCTACAAAGATCTTTGGTCTGGTTCCTCCTGATGATCCCCCCAGTGCATAGAGCTCTTCCAGGATATCTGAAGGATCTCCTTTTAGAACATTCTTTATTTCATCTTCGGTCTTATCCAGGTCAATACTGCCCATTTTGCTGATTTTTCTTTTAAAATCAGGAGTATACACCAAGGCTCCCATTCCTCCGGATCCTACATAAGCAAGGCGATCCAGAGGAGTAATTTGTGTAAGGTCTATATTTCTGGATCGTAGTTCTCTGTCCATAAGTAATCGCCCCCAGCTATCAGGAAGAGAATCGTTAAATAGCCCGAACAAACCTTCAAACGGCTCTGAAGTTGCGGATTGAATCTCATTGTTGAATGCCAGCTTTAAAGGTGAGAGGTTTAGTCCGGTATTCAGAAATTGAGAATTGTAACGAAAGTATATTTTGTTACTTGCCAGCACCAATTCCCCTGCCTGGTAATGATCTCCTTCCAACTCAATAGAAATGTTTAGTTTGTTTAGTGGAGTCATCAGTCGTTGTTATTAGTGAATAGCTTCTCTATTTTACTCAGGTCTTCTCCTGGTTTAAAAACTTTATTAAAATCTTCCAGCCTATTCATCAGTTTTGCCAGTTTCAGTAGGGATAACAAGGATATCTGTCCTGTATTTTCAAAGCGTTTAAGGCTGCCCAGTGACACCCCCGATCGTTCAGCCATTTCAGATTGAGTTAATTTTATTGATTTACGCAGTGATTTATGTCTTTTCGCAAGATCTGTGCAAATCTCAATTGGTGTTGGATCTAATGAATACATAAATAAATGGTTAATATAATAGCTAAATATAATAATAAATAAGTAAAATAGCTAATATAATAGTAAAACAAACCAGCAATTTTGACAGCCAGCCAGTATTTAAGATCAGGATTACGACCCGTATTTAGCATAGTATATAATAAGATGCTTAGAGCTGCGCCCTCAGGGGAGTGGATCAAAAGCCAGGATTTAATAATTTATAATGTGGGATATACTTCCAATATTTATTTGGTGTTTTCATTATGTAAAATGGCTTTTAGAAGTCAAAAAGATATAATTTTTTGACTTCTGATCCACCCCCAGGGCAGGCACAGTATATT
>JAZBNV010000178.1:0-27464 GCA_036350795.1 Marinilabiliaceae bacterium | reverse complement strand
TGCCTTTTGCCCTACACCTCTTGCTATTCAACAAGACTGTAACTAAATTTCTCGCCATACTTTCTTTGAGAAACTACGCTAATGCTTTTCCCGGGAAGGTCGTAAACAACCGACCACTGGGTAGAGGTGGTAATATCAAACTGCGTACTGAAAACCCTTACCACAGAAATATCCCTGAGGATATTAAAGGCACCGGCCGGGAGCAGGGAATTATAGTGTGCCTCAAGGTATTTTGAAATAAAATTATAGCGGCTGCACGATTTTCTGAGATTTTTGTCCGAATTCCTGTATACCATGGTATTTGTTACAGCCTGCCACGGACCCTTATTCCCGGTAATCACCATGTTATTATCTATATATTCAACAACAGCCGAACTGCCCGAAGAATCTGCAATAAAGAAATGCATCCTGTCTGATGCTGTATTATTGTATTTCGCCAGCAATCCAAGAGCTTCTTCAAGGTTTGCCGCATAATCAAGAAGTAACCTGGTGAGGTGAAGGCTTAACATGCTTAACTTGTTTTCGTCAAACACCCTCTCCCCTTCCACAGCCAGCTCAGCCACTACCAGTCCCCGCTCATTAATCCCTTCTACCGGGAAGTAGGGAGCCCAGAGAAGTTTTTTATTGCCCTCTGGCGTGTTGGCAGTTCTATCCATCAAAAGGTCGACAGGAACCATAGATACAGAGCGGTAGGCGCTGTCGGGAGAAGTAAACAGGATCATTCCGGGTATATTTTCCCAGTCAAAGTTACGGCCAAGCAATGTAGCCCTTCCGTTTTTTACCATAAATGCAGAACAGGCCCATGGTTTTTCTGAAGGTGTTTTATCCAGGTACTCCCTGGTAAAATCCTCAAATAACATATCCCCTGTCCCCACTTCCTTAAAGCGATCAAAGAAATAATCAGCCCGGTAATCCATAAAATAAAGATTATCATCAAGCTTCTCAAGCGATCTCAGAGTACTTAATTGCATACTATCCGGTGCCCGGTCATGGCCGGGTTGTGCATTAATATTAACAATAAACACAAGAGTAATTAAAAAGACTGACAGGCTACATCTGAAGAAAAAATGGTGCATAATATTAAAATTCGGTAAAGCGCATTTAGAAACAAAAATAAATATATTATGATAAACAAATTCGTGAAAAATCCATTTTCCCCGGGTCTGTTACTTTTAGTCGTATTATATGTCAGCAAAAATCTTCCTGCCGAAGTATTTTAGGCAGGCAATTACCCGGACCCTGCCATACCACTGACAATATTATGGTATTGTTCAGCGAACAGAAAGTCTTACATACGGGCGACCTTGTATTCAATAAGAGGCACCCCTATATAAGCTCTCTTTATGAAGCCAAACCATGGAGATGGGCCGAAACAGTAAGGAAGTGGTCAGAAAAAGACCTTGTAAAAGTAATTCCCGGACACGGTGAACCGGGACATGCTACTCATGTCTTATAATCAGCCAGTTTGGTAAATAAGTAAAATTATTGTACATTTGCCCCCGATATTGAGGGGTGATTGACTTCTTAGGGGACAAAGGTCCCCTATTTTATTAGTGGTAACCAGAGTGATTGACAAAACAAACATAGAAAAACTTGTATCGGATTATATATCCGGGACTGCTATCTTCAAAGTGAAGGTAACAGTATCTACAGGCAATAAAATCAAGGTGCTGGTAAATAAAAAAGATGGCATCAGCATTGATGAGTGCGTTAGTTTAAGCAAGCATATTGAAGCTAATCTTGACAGGGAGCTCGAAGATTTTGATCTCCAGGTATCCTCGCCCGGACTGGGAGAAGCTCTTCTTGTGCCCGAACAGTATGAAATGGTGATAGGAAGGACAATTGAAGTGCTCGACGATAAAGGACAAAAACACAGGGGCATATTAAAAGAATTTTCCGGGCCCGGTTTTATCATGGAAACTACGGTAAGGCATAAAGGGAAGAAAAAGGAAACTGCTGACATAAGCTTCAATATTAATGAAGTTATATCAGTAAAAGAAAAAATATCATTTAAATAATATAAAGACATTGCATTGAAATGGAAAATGTAAATTTGATCGATACCTTTTCTGAGTTTAAGGAACTTAAAAACATTGACAGGGCAACTATGATGAGTGTCCTGGAAGATGTTTTCAGGAGTTTACTTGCAAGAAAATACGGATCGGACGAGAATTTCGACATCATTGTAAACATCGACAAGGGAGACTTCGAGATCTGGAGAAACAGGGAGGTTGTTGAAGATTCAGACCTGGAAGATCCGAACACCCAGATTCCGCTAAGCGAAGCTAAAAAGATCGATGATGATTACGAAGTTGGAGAAGAAGTATCTGACGAGGTAAAGCTTAACGATTTTGGGCGCAGGGCAATCCTTGCACTGCGTCAGCATCTCACTACCAGGATACTCGATCTCGAGAAGAATAATATATATATGAAGTATAAAGACCGCATCGGTGAAATTGTAACCGGTGAGGTTTACCAGGTCTGGAAAAGGGAAATTCTTATTCTCGACGACGACGGAAACGAATTAATTATCCCGAAATCAGAGCAGATACCCTCCGATCATTTCAGGAAAGGCGACTCGATAAGAGCCGTGGTTATCAAGGTTGAGATGAGGAACAACACACCTTATATAATCCTTTCCAGGACTTCACCTATTTTCCTTGAGCGCTTGTTTGAGCTTGAGGTACCCGAAATATTTGACGGGCTGATTACCATAAAGAAAATTGTAAGGGTTCCGGGCGAAAGGGCAAAGGTAGCAGTTGAATCCTACGACGAAAGGATTGATCCTGTTGGAGCATGTGTGGGAATGAAGGGATCAAGGATACATGGCATAGTAAGGGAGCTCAGAAATGAGAATATTGATGTTATCAATTATACCAATAACCTGCAGCTTTACCTTACAAGGGCTCTTAGCCCGGCTAAAATCAGTACCATAAAAATCTCGGAAGAAAAAAAGAGTGCTGAAATTTACCTTAAACCAAGCGAAGTATCACTCGCAATTGGTAAGGGAGGCCTTAACATTAAACTTGCCAGCCAGCTTACCGGTTATGAGATTGATGTATACCGCGAACCTGAGGGGGATGATGAAGAAGATGTAAATCTTGAAGAATTTTCTGATGAGATTGATGGATGGATAATAGACGAACTCAAGGCGATAGGATGTGATACAGCCAAGAGCGTGATTCAGCTTACTGCAAAGGAACTGGCCAAGCGTACAGATCTTGAAGAAGAAACAATAAACGAAGTATTAAAAGTTCTTAAGGCTGAATTTGAATAGAACACACAAGAATTATAATTAGATATCTATGACAGAAGGGTTGAAAGCAACAAGGCTGAGTAAAGCTGCCAGGGAGTTTAATGTTGGTATTTCTACCATTGTGGATTTTCTTCATAAGAAAGGTTTTGAAGTTGATTCCAATCCGAATACCAAAATTCCTCCTGAAGCATATAGCCTTCTTATAAAAGAATACAGCTCTGACCTGAATTTTAAAAAGGAATCTGAGAAGCTTATTCTGAATGAGCTGGCCAGAAGGAAAGAAAGTCTCAGCCTCGATGAAGACTCTGGCGAGATTGTTGAAGAACATAGCGAGCCTGTAGCCGCGCCCCAAAAGAAGGAAGAACCTCCGCTTAAAAAAGAAGTTATAGCCGAAAAGGAGGAAAAGACCACTAAAAAGGCAGAAGAAGAAAAAGCTAAGGCTGAAGAAAAGGTCGCAGAAGAAGAAAAGAAAGATACAAAAAGGTCAGTCGGACCCACAGTTGTAGGTAAAATTGACCTGGATAAGATACAGGGGAAAAAACCTGCTCCGAAAGAGAAGACAGAGATAAAAGCCGATTCTGAAGCCAGCAAGGCAGTTGACGAAGAAATTCCGGTAAAGGAAAGCCCTGCAGAGCCCAAAAAGAGCCCTGAGATAACTGAAAAGAAAGCAGAAGCAGAAGCAGAAAAGGAGAAAGTAACTCCGGAGAAAGTTGAACCCGGTGCTGATAAGGGTGCAGATAAGCCTGAAGACGGGAAAGTGGAACCAAAAGTTGAAGAAGAAGCAGAAGATAAACAGGAATTTATCAAAACAAAATTTCAAAAGCTGTCAGGCCCCACTGTTGTAGGCAGGATCGAACTTCCAACAGTTGAAGAAAAGAAGAAAACACAATATAAAAAACCCGCTTCTGATGATGAAGATGACCAGAAGAAGAGGAGAAAAAGAATAAGAAAAGATAAGGAAAGAGTTTCGCTTAAAACCCCGGTTGTTGACAGAAGAGGTGACCAGAAGCGAAAGAAAAAAGCTACAATACGACCTGAGATTTCTGATGAAGATGTTCAGAAACAAATCAAGGAAACACTGGCCAGGCTTACCACCAAAGGAAAATCAAAAGGATCCAAATACAGGCGCGAAAAAAGAGACCTTGTAAGCCAGAAGGCACAGGAAGAATTCGAAAAGCAGGAACTGAAGAAGAAAATACTGAAGGTTACAGAGTTTGTTTCTGTAAACGAACTTGCAACCATGATGGACACACCTGTAACTGAGATTATTTCATCATGCATGGGACTGGGACTGTTTGTGTCTATAAACCAGCGACTTGATGCTGAAACAATGTCAATGGTTGCAGAGGAATTTGGTTACGAAGTTGAGTTTGTGAGTGCAGAAGTACTTGAAGCAGTAAAGGAAGAGGCAGACGTGGAAGAGGAAATGGTACACAGGCCACCTATAGTAACTGTAATGGGCCATGTCGACCATGGTAAAACAAAACTACTCGATTATATCAGGAATGCCAATGTTATTGCTGGTGAAGCCGGTGGTATTACCCAGCATATCGGAGCTTACGGTGTTAAACTGGATGATGGCCGCCAGATAACCTTCCTCGACACCCCGGGCCACGAAGCATTTACTGCAATGAGGGCAAGAGGTGCGCAGATAACAGATATTGCTATTATTGTTGTTGCTGCTGACGATGGTGTAATGCCCCAGACAGTGGAAGCTATTAACCATGCTGCTGCTGCAGGTGTGCCGATTATTTTTGCAATAAACAAGATTGATAAACCTTCAGCCAATCCTGAAAAGATCAAGGAAGAACTCGCAAATATGAATTTCCTGGTTGAAGACTGGGGAGGAAAATACCAGAGCCAGGAAATCTCTGCAAAAGCTGGAATTAATATCGATGAGCTGCTTGAAAAAGTTCTTCTCGAGGCTGAACTGCTGGAGCTGAAAGCAAACCCCGACAAGAGAGCCAACGGTACCATTATCGAATCTTCGCTTGATAAGGGAAGAGGATATATTGCGACCGTTCTGGTTAAATCAGGGACCCTCAGGATAGGTGATGTTATGCTTGCCGGGGCAAATTACGGGCATATAAAGGCAATGTACAATGAGCGGGGACTGAAAGTTGAAGAAGCCGGTCCGGCCACTCCCGTGCTTATTCTTGGATTAAATGGTGCACCACAGGCGGGCGATAATTTTAATATAATGAGCACCGATCGCGAGGCCAAAGACATAGCCAACAAAAGGACGCAGCTTCAGCGCGAACAGGGATTACGTACCCAGAAACATATTACTCTTGACGAAATAGGACGAAGGATTGCCATTGGCAACTTCCAGGAGCTGAATGTGATTGTTAAAGGTGATGTTGACGGATCGGTTGAAGCACTTAGTGATGCCCTTATAAAACTATCTACAGAAGAAATCCAGGTAAATATTAGGCATAAGGCAGTTGGACAAATCTCCGAATCTGACATACTGCTGGCCGCAGCATCGAATGCTATTATTATCGGATTCCAGGTTCGCCCCTCGCTAAGCGCACGAAAGCTTGCTGAGAAAGAAGAAATTGATATCAGGCTCTATTCTATTATTTATGATGCAATAAATGAGTTGAAATCAGCAATGGAAGGCATGCTTTCGCCCGAAGTGAAGGAAGAAATTACCGGAACCGTTGAGATTCGGGAAATATACAAAATAACCAAGGTTGGTACAGTTGCAGGTTGCTATGTTAAAGAAGGACGCATAACAAGAAACTCGATGGTACGACTTATCAGGGATGGTATAGTTATCTATACCGGATTGCTTGGCTCACTTAAACGATTCAAGGATGATGTAAAGGAAGTTACATCGGGATATGAATGCGGACTCAATATTGATAAGTTTAACGATATTAAGGTTGGTGATATACTTGAATCTTACAAGGAGACTGAAGTAAACCGTACCCTTTAAAAATCCTTATATAAAAATAACGGCATTAATAACGTTATTAATGCCGTTATTTTTTTATCGCATACCTCTTACCTGACAGCCATTAAACAAACTAATAGTAAACTGCCAGGCTCAGTTTATCCGATTAAGCAATAAGTTCTTTATATTCTTCTGCCGTAAGTAGCTCATCCAGCTCAGATGCATCAGATATTTTCATCTTTATCATCCAGCCCTTGCCGAAAGGATCCTTATTTACCACATCAGGAGAATCTTCTATTGCGGGGTTAACCTCAATAACCTCACCTCCAACAGGCATAAACATATCAGATACGGTCTTTACAGCTTCGATAGTGCCAAATACTTCTTCCTTATCAAGAGTCTCACCTTCAGTCTCAATTTCAACGAAGACAACATCTCCAAGTTCTCCCTGGGCAAAATCAGTGATACCAACAAAGGCAGTATCGCCTTCAACACGTATCCATTCGTGATCTTTAGTGTACTTTAAGTTTTCAGGAACATTCATTTTAGTAGATTTTTATCTTAATAACTAAACCAAAAATAAGGTTTTATACAATTTAACACAATGATATAGGACATATTATTTTTAATACTACCCTATTCTGTCATCCTGAACTCTGTCATCCTGAACGAAGTGAAGGATCTATAGACACCAATAAATTGCAGATTCCTCGCAGGCCCGGAATGACATAAAGCTACTGAACAAGAGTAAACTTAAGGCTGAAGCCGAAGTTTGTTTCCGAAGTCCTGTATGTTGTTGCCACAAAGGGATCGCGGATACTGTGATCAAAGAAAAGCTGAAGGTTAAACCTGTCGCTCAATACATAGTCGGCAGTGCTTCTGATACTGAAAATCTTCTGCCCTGCCACAGGCTGGCTGACATCTTCAACCAGTTTGCGCGATATGGTCTTATTATCACGGATTGATAAATCGAGTCTCAGGTTAAGATCACTTCTCAGTGGCCTTTGCCTGCCACCCGTTTTTAAAATAATCTGGACATCATCAAATCGATAACCCGTTCCTATTATAAGCTCATTATTCCTTACATCTGCAACCTGGTTATTGGCAAGGTTAAGGGTTACGGTACGGTTTTTCTTCCACTCGAAGCGGGTGGTAAGGCTGTTCTTCCAGTTCAGGTCGATATTTATAAGTGGCGAAAACTGTTCATTGATTGTTACAACATTTAACTCGAACTGTGGAATAAAATTAGCGTTCAGGTCGCGTATCCTGCTTATTCCATCTTCGGCATCATCAAAATAGAGGTTTGTTGTGTACGAACCCACAATGTACGAGCTCCTGTACTGGTGAGCAATATTAACAGACCTGAAGGCCCTCTGTACCAGTTCAAAACGCGAAAGACCATCAAAGTTAATTCGCCAGTTTGGCATCATGCTGAGATAGGATGGAAAAATATCGAGGGTAACCTTTTCAGGATCCTTCTTTGTATAGGCTGCTATAAACGAAGGAATCAATACCTCGCTGGATGTTGCTCCGTAACCGCTTTTATAGGGTCCCTCTACGGGCAATCCTGTCTCCGGATCGAGGTCAGGCTCATAGGCGGGATCCTTTTCCGACCTTATCTGTGCCAGCCTGTCCGAAACAACTATTGTGTTATCCTTGAATTTCTCAAATGTTTCAGACCTGTATCCGTTCTCTTCAGTAATTTTTTCAAAGGCTGTACCCCATGATACTATTGATATGGAAAAATTACCCGAAATCATCCTGTTTCGCAGGCTGTCAGGGAAGGTACCATACCTGTCGGCTGTATAATACGTCGATACCGACTGTGCAAACCTGCGATCGGCGGTAAGATCGATTCGCATTCCGGGAAATGGTTCCAGCGTGCTCCTGAGTGTAAATGTCTCACTGCGGGTACTTAATGCGGCACTGTTTAAAAGGGTATCGCTTGTAAGCCAGCCATTGGCCATGGCCCTGTCGAAGAAGCCCGGATCATTAAAGCCGCTCACAAATCCCCACCCGGGTGCCAAAAGACCATCCACATCAGACATTCCGGCGTACCTGGTTCCGGGAGTAAAGCCGGGCAGAACCTGTCCCTGGTCAATCTGGTAGGTACCCTGAATATTTCTTACACCCATCAAAGCCCTTACCAGGTACTCCCCTGTCACAATCAGGGCATTCCTTTTTATTTCAACCTGTCCTTCCACATTTATAGTTGCATTCTCAGCATCTTCATCGGCGGTAAATACAACTTTATTATCAGTCTGGACCTCTACTTTTCCGTTTACCAGTGTCCCGTCAGGCTTTCTTACCTCTACCTTAACATTTTCGGTATTAAGGTTATGGTAAATATTTCTCCTGCGGCCTGCACTTATTGCTATATTTTCCCGCTGGTAGGTTTCAGTCCTGTACTCTTTCTTTCTGCTGATTGCTGCTCCCGGCCGGGTATTCTGCTCAATCCTCTTCAGGAAATTTGACTTGTTATAAAGGTTGGTAAACTGACCCTGTGCTGTAAAGGTACCTGTATTGGAGTTCTTGATTGTGTTGCCCAGGTTAATATTGAGGCTGTCGGGATACACCGGTCCTGCAAGCCAGTCGTAGTTTGCGCCATACCGCAGGCTGGCTGTAACCCAGCTCAGAAGAGGAAGCTTGTTTACAGGGAGATTGTACTGAACATTAATATTGTGCCTGTAGTGGGTGGTGCGTCCGAAATCCTTCAGGTTCATAAGTACCGTATCCTTCCATGCTTCATAGGTATCGCGATACCTGTCGCGGTCGACACCCCCGTAGGGCTCGTCTATCCTGCTAAGGTTGGTAGCGCTGAAATCAAACTTCAACTGGCGCGAAACATCATATTTTACATCGTAAAACCTTGTCCATTCGAAATCCTTTCTGAAAGTAGGCCTTATCTTGATGTAGGGATTATTAATATTCCTGGTTTTGATTTCGTTGTAATACCTCGACAGGTCTGTTCTGAAACCAACATGCTTCGGTACCAGGTAGAAATTAAAATCGCGTACTATCCTGAATATTTTTGGCCTGAAGATCTTTGCATTCTTGAAGGGGGCAAAGTTTTTAGGCCTCGTGTCATAAAGGTAATTAATACCTCCCCGGTAATTCTTCTCAAGATTAATCTCGGTATTTATATCGCTGCGATATAATTCATTATAGGTATAGTTTACGGTCAGGTTCGATATATCCCAGGGGTAGGACTTATCTTTCTGCTTATTGATCCCGGCATTGCTAACGGTAATTGTTTTACGCCGGGTAAAATCTTCTGCAATACTTTTAAGTGAGTCGCGCCTTGCAGGCTCAAGTACATCAAGGGCATCCTTAAACAGAATATCAGGATCGAGCGGGTTATACTGTGGTTGAATATGGCTTTCAGAGTAGCCGATATAAACCGGTATTTGCACACCCGATTCTTCAGGAAAGAACTTACCCAGGTTAATATTTGAAGAAATATCATACTTCATTACCTGCTCTTTGCTCCTCTCGTTTACTTTCATATCAAGAGAACCAAAACCCGGTGTACTGGTCTGTCCTACCAGGTCGAGTGTTCCGAGATCGGCAAGCCGGGTCTGCAGCCTGGCATTTGCAGCCCACCCGCCATCTTCGTTGAAATCGCTGAGCCTTAATTCGTTTACCCATACCTCAACAGATTTAGGCAAACCGTCATCATTATTTATATCCCGTGTTTTAATAGGGTTACGCACACCTATCATTATTACCCTTACGTTGCTCAGGTTAGGATTACCCGATATACTGATCCTGGCATTTTCGTGCGGATAAACATAGATATCGCTTCTTCCGAGTGTTGATCCCGGTCTCGACATTTCAATATTCCTGGCTTGCTTTGCCTCCTGGAATATCGAAAGATCAATATTAAAACTGTTTTCGACTGGCCAGACTATTGTCCTGTCTTCATCATCATCCTTATTATAGTAACCCGGAGGGGTAAGCTTAAGCGGCACCTCATACTCATAGAAGTTTCCCTTGTAATCTGAGCCGATCCTGATAAAAACCGTCAGTTCCCCGTCGCTAAGCGGCTCACCTATTATCTCTTCTCCATGCACCTCCATTCTTAGTCTTCTGTACTGCCTGATATCAAGATTTACATTTTTAAAAGCTGCCCTGGCATCTCCATCCTCAAGGTTAAATGTCCGCAGCACCATCGATTGCTCGTTGAGCTGGCGCAGCTGGGGATTAGATGGGTCTATCACCCTGTCAAAGCCTGGAGGTAAAACATAGTTCACAGGTTCCTTGCCGGCATTTTCCTCGATGCTTACCGAGCTGATCTCGAATGTCCCATCGTCCGGTTCAGGGACATTAATCCTTTCGCCTCCCTCCAGGAAAGAAATATTATACTTTCTCCATTCTGCCCTTACCAGGTCGAGTTTGGCAAACCTCAGTATTGTTGCATCGCTGAAGTTTTTGAGAAACATTCGCATAAACCTGATCGACTTGAAGTCAGATATACTACCAATTGCATTTTCATAATCTATTATGGGAATTTTAAACTGGTACCATTTAACTGTCGATTTATCACCATTTGCCAGGGTGGCAGTATAATCTATTTCATCAACAATATAATTTCTTCCCACAACCATGTCCTCGGGCCTTATACTAACCCTGTACTGGTAATAGCTTTCTGTTTCGCTGAGGGTATTGTCACGGTTTATATCCTCCATGTCAGGAAGTGTTGAACCACTTGTCGGGTAGCTCTCTTCCGACATCTCCGAGGTTGGAGAGTTACGCTCCATACCGTTAAATTTCTTATACCTTTCCAGGATGCCAACTTGTGCAAGGTCATAATCGGTGCCCCTGAAATAGCGAAAATCGTCGTTCGAAGGGTCATTCTGAATTGTCTGCAGCATCACAGGGTCGCTTACTACCGAGGCAACATCTTCCAGGTAAGTACTGAAAAAGCTCTGCTCATCGCTGTTTGATAAACCATCGAGGCCCACATCCTGGTAGAGCCGCGAATCGGGACTGTTATCGAAGGCATGTACAACTGCCTGTATGGTGGGTACGCGACCCCATGTGGTGGTATCTACGTTTACCGCTTCGGGAGTAATAGGCAATCCATTCTCGAAAGATTTTCTCGAGTCGCGAAGTATATCCTCCGAAATATTACCCAGGTTAAAGTAGAGGTCGCCACCGCTGAGCGAAGGATCTTCGGCAAAGGGGTCCATCACCCAGAATTTAATATACTGGATATTGGCATTCTCAAAGTCACTGGTTAGAATCTCCCTCATTATGCCCCCCCAGCGTGACCCCGGAGAATTTAGTTTTCCGTCGGCCCGCAGTCCTGCAGAATATGCCGACCCCGATGTTTCAAAATTATACGGACCTCTCTCATCGGGGTAGAAAGCCAGGTTAAGAACAGCAAGGTTTGTAGGTATTCCTGACGGACTTTCCTTAAAGGGGAAAAGCTCATTTTCATAAACCTCTCTTACAAAATGACTTGATTGCTGATCGGGATTATTCTTGATATGATCGGGGGTAGTTGACCCGTTCCTCAGAAACAGGGGATCAATTACATACCACGACAGTTTCGACCTGTTAAAGCCGCTTGTAAGGTCATTGTTCAACCTTCCTTCAGGGAACAGGGCATCCTGGCCCTGGGGAACACTTGCCAGCACCCAGGCGTTATAGGTCTTCATATCGTAGGGAATTTCACTGGCTTCGAAGTCGTCGATATATGAGTTTCCGGCCGCACTGATTGCCCTGGAGTGACCGGGGATCAGGTGTGCAAACTCGCCAAAGAAGGTAAGGCTTGACGGGGCTTTGGTCTGAACGAGAGGCAGGGCATCCACCATTTTTGTAAGAAACTGAGATTCTGAGCGATACGAAGTATTAAATCCCAGTATAGTATTCGAGATGGGCTCTTCTCCAAAATTTACTTTCTGGGTATAGGGTCTTTCGTTCAGATGCAGAATTGTCCCTCCAATATTAAAATCCTCCGACACCTGGTAGTTTAAGTGAGATCCAAGAAGGGTTTTTGTCTGGAAGCCAAAAAACTGGTTACTCTCCAGAGATACCTGGATTGGTGTCTGCGATTCAATCAGGGCCGGGTTTATAATATTTACCCTCCCCGCATTATAATCTACCGTATAATCCACATTCTCGGTAAGAGGAACCCCTCCTGCGGTAACCTTTACACCCCCCTGAGGTATATTCAGGGCATTCAGGTATATTTCTGATCCTGATGAAGAAGTATAGGTACCTGTAATCTTAAACTTATTCTTTTCGGCGCTCTGGATTGCCCTGGTCTGTGTTGAGTCGTAAAGTTCCTGGAAAACATATTTATCGGCAAGCGACTGGTCGCTGAATTTACTGCGTAGGTGCGATCCGAATGGTTCAACCACCGGGAACATCATTCTGCCCTTGGAAGGGTCGATTGTAAGGCCCTGGATAAAATCAAAAACCCCATCCGCTTCCCTGTCGTTTACACTGTTTAATTCGTCCAGCCCCAGGACCTTGAGTAAAATCTCATTGCTCAGATTGCCTTCCGGAATATAGTTTATCGAGTTGCCGGTTTCATCGTCCTGGTAAAGGATATTAAGGGTAAAGTCGCGGGGCTCAATCTGGTATGCTCCAAGAGCATAAATATTCTTCATCATAAGATCCCATGTGGGCAGCCGTGGAGAAAGAGTGGTTCCTTTCAGCAGTTTTAAAACAAGCGCATCGGGTGCACTTATACCATCGGTCGAGAACTCACCTACCTTGAATATCTGGCCTCCAAGGGTATACTCGTAGGCAACGCCCAGTACCTCATCGTTATTAAGAGCAACATTGAGAGAGATATAGCCAAGCTGTTTGTTTACCGTGAATTCTCTTTCCGTAAGTCTCCGGGCATTTTCAATCTTCTCATAGTCACGTCCTATCTGGAACTCAGGGTAGAGAGGGTTAAACATATCGGTAACCTTATCAACATCCCTTACATCCTGGTAGGCAGTCAGCATCTGTTCATAAAGGAAGTTGGTCTCATTACGTGGATATATGCCGCTGGCCGGGTTATACTGGAAAGCCGGGACAGGATTAAATATATTAGCCTGGCTTTCTGCAAGGTCCATAAAGGCCACAATATTCCGGGTTTCCTCAAAATTGCTTGTTTTGTTGGTAACCCAGACCTCTATTCTTTCAATAATAATTCCTGAACTTATAAGCGGCAGCTTGCTCATCGACTTATCATAGCTGTCCCTGAAATAATGACTGAGGAAGAAGTGCTTATTGGCTTCATACTCATCAGCGTATACCTCATATTCGCTCTGCTGGGCTCCTCCCTTTACTTCAATGGTTGAAGATTCACCCTTTTGCTGTGATATTACCGAAGTAACAGTTAGTTTTCCGAACTGTAGCTCTGTTTTTAATCCGAAGAGACTATGACTCCCGGTTATAAGGGTACCGGTAAGAGGAAGGGTAACATCACCTGCTTCAATCTTTTTGATTATCTCATCCTCCCCCCCCGAGTACTCAAGCCTGGTACGATTCTCAAAATCGAACATTGCCTCTGTATTATAATTTATTCCCAGCTGCATCTTTTCGCCGATTGTCCCGGTGACGTTCATCTGTATCTTTTCCTGGAAATCGAAAGTAGGGATTGATCTGAGCTTTTCAGAGAGAGTTGGATTATCGGTCCGTGAAATATTAATTCCAAACACCAGCTCTGCCGAACCCTGGGGTATAATGTTTATAACATTTGATCCGAAAACTTTATCAAAGGCCTCGCCTCCTACCTGGATCTGGGGAATAAGAGATGATCGGGCTCCCGACTCATCACCGCTCAGTTTTGACCTCCAGTAAGAACGCATGGATTGTTCGAACTGGTAGCGCCTGTATTCTTCCGGCTTCATATAAACAGGTGTTCTGAAATCCAGGTCCCCTATTTTTTCATAAATTATATACTCATCCTTCTCAGGATCATATTTAACTGATGAAGTGATATTTGATGGTCGTCCCAGTATCAGGGGTGAAGAAGGCTGAGGGTCCCAGGGCCTGCCCGAAAAGTCCTTAAAGGGGTAGGGTAATTTAAGAGTGGTATCCTGCCTTATAGTATCCTGCATAGATAATGCAGTATTCAGCGGCAATTCTGCACCGGCAGGTCTGCCGCTTACAGACACCAGTAAAAGAAAAGCAAGCAAAACAGTCAGGTACCTGGTATATACTAAGCCTGATCTCAAGAGCAGTTTCGTTCGGTTTTACAAAATTTTCAAGGCTCCTTTAATAGCCTGCTCAACATTTAGCTCCCTGTCCTCTTTAAAGAGCCTGTCGAGAGCTTTGTTTACAGCATTCTTTGGGAAACCCAGCATTACTAATGCTGTAAACGCTTCATCACGGATTGTATTGTCCTTATAAGCAAATAAATCAGACTCATCAGAAGCCTTCCCAACCCGGTCCTTAAGATCAACTATAATCCGCTGTGCCGTTTTGGCTCCTATCCCTTTTATACCTTTAAGTAGATTAACGTCCGACTCAATAATCGCCTTCTGGATACCTGCGGGTTCAACAGCCGAAAGCATCATCCTGGCTGTATTGGCTCCAACTCCGGAGACACTCAGCAGCATCCTGAAAATATCCCTCTCAGAAAGGGCAAAGAAACCAAATAACTGGTGTGCATCTTCACGTATCACCTCATGTATAAAAATCTTAATATGTTCCTTGCCATCAATCCTGGTATAGGTATACAAAGAAATATTTACATGGTAGCCAATCCCTCCGGTTTCAATCACCAGGTCGGTAGGACTCAGCGAAGCAACCTTCCCTTCTATGTATTCAATCATAATGAATTGTTGTTATGTTCTTCTTCGGGGGGCAGCTCTTCTGAGCCTGATCTTGAGTCAACAGCATGCGACTTAAGAGGGTTATGAGTAATCTCATCATACATTATCCTGTTCCTGAATATATCACATGCAAGGTTAAGCGCATTCCTGAAAGAATGTTCCGAAGCGGTTCCCTTGCCGGCAATATCGTATGCTGTTCCATGATTGGGTGATGTTCTGATAAAATCCAGGCCTGCAGTAAAATTTACTCCTGAATCAAATGCAAGTGCCTTGAAGGGGGTAATACCCTGGTCATGGTACATTGCCAGTATGCCATCAAACTTAGTAAAGGAACCAGCACCAAAAAATCCATCAGATGGATAAGGGCCAAAAGCGAGTATTCCTTCTTTATCTGCTTCCTTAATTGCAGGGATTATTATTTCCTGCTCTTCCGTCCCGAGCAATCCTTCGTCGCCGGCATGGGGATTCAGTGAGAGTACGGCTATCCGGGGCTTTCTGACAGAAAAATCACGCATCAGCGAAGAATTCATAATTCTCAGTTTAGAGACAATAAGCTCTTTCGTTATCGCAGCGGGAACTTCGCTCAAAGGAAGATGAGAAGTTGCTATTCCGATCTTCATATTTTCGCTGGCCATAATCATTAATACCTCTTTCCCCTCAGATTTTGAGTGCAGATATTCCGTATGGCCTGTATAAGGAAACTTCTCAGACTGGATATTATGCTTATTGACAGGCGCAGTCACAAGCACATCAATCTTACCGGCTATAATATCATCGACCGCCATATTAAGAGAAATAACTGCTGATTCGCCTGCCAGCCCGGTTGATTTACCCAGCTCAACCCTTACTTCATCGTCAAGGCAATTTATTATCTGGGTGCGTCCCGGCACCAGTTCTTCGATCGACTGTATGGAAGTAAAATTAAAATTACTGATGTTTAAGGCCTTCCTGTGGTAAGCTGCTACTTTGGGCGAACCATATACTACAGGAGTACATGTTTCAAGTAACCTGCTATCCATAAGTGTTTTAATTATTACTTCGTAGCCCACTCCGTTAATATCCCCATGGGTGATTCCAACCCTGATGTGTTTTTCCCTGCTCATAAAATAATCAGTTTAATTTATCCATATTACCATCCGCAAGCATATCAAAGAAAACAGCAAGCAGCCTTACTCCTGAACCTGTGCCACCTTTTGGCCTGTAATAATCAGCTTCCTTTATCATAGCTGTACCGGCAATATCAAGGTGAATAAAAGGGGCACCGGTGAAGTTCTCGAGGAATTTTCCGGCAGTAATTGCTCCTGCATCTTTTCCACCAATATTTTTTAAATCTGCTATATCAGATTTTAACATTTCTGCATATTCGTCCCAGAAGGGCAGTGTTGCTGTTCGCTCGTGACAAAGCTCTCCGGCTTGTTCAAGCAGCGACATCAGGTCTTTGCCTGCATTCCCCATCAGGGCAATTGCTTTTGACCCGAAGGTCGAAGATGCTGATCCTGTGAGGGTTGCAATACTTATAACAAGCGATGGCATGTATTTTTCGGCATAACTCAGGGCATCAGCCAGTATCAGTCTTCCCTCGGCATCAGTATTAAGTACCTCAACAGTCTTTCCGTTATACATTTCGATAACATCCCCCGGCGCAAAGGCATTCTGGCCGGGCCTGTTATCAGTAGCAGGTACAAGGGCAATAATGTTAAGTGGTATTTTCTGCTTGGCAATATAATACATCACCGATGCCACAACGGCACCTCCTGCCATATCGGCTTTCATATCCTCTATATAATTGGTAGGCTTAAGGTTAAGTCCCCCGGTATCAAATACCACCCCTTTCCCAACCAGTATTACAGGTTTACTATTCTGTGCTTTGGCAGGTTTCCATTCAATTACACTAAAAGTAGGAGGGTCATTGCTTCCACGGTTCACTGCAATCAGTCCGCCCATCTTAAGTGCCTCAATCTGCTTACGGTTGAGCGTTGTAACCGACAATCCGGCTCCGCTACAAAAGTCATTAATCATTGAAGAAAACCCTTCTGCAGTAAGATGGCTCAGGGGTTCATTAACCCTGTCGCGTGCAAAGAAAACAGCTTCTGCCAGTGTTTTATGCCTGTTGATCTGTTTTGTTGTTCCATTCAGAATGGCTATTGTCTCCGGGTACCTACGCATATCCTGCTTATCCTGCCCGGTCTTAAACCTGCTGAACTTATAGGATGCCAGCAGAAGGCCTTCAACCAGGGCATCTGCAGATCCCTCAGAAGCATGTGGCCCGCAAACAAGCACAGAAGACTGTTTATGAAAACTTAATTCTTCAACTGCTTTCACAGCCTGGCGACGCAGGTCTTCAAAAAGGGCAGGACCCTGCAGTCCTTTTTTCTCCCTCACCAGGATGGTAAGTTTATAATATGAGTTAATTGTAATAATCCCTTCCCTGTCGGCCAGGCTCCTTTTGATATACTCAGTCTCGGTAACCGAAAGTTTCAGATCAGGTATTACTCCTTCCTGTCCTATTATACATATTACGCTTTGATCCGGGGCAATGCCGGCTATTGATTTTATATGCGGAACCATAATATTTACCTCCTGTGCTTAAAGCCCGTAAAGTTAATAAATTATTGATTCTATTTGTGATAAAGCACTACCTTTGTGCAGCTATGAAGGCCTACGAAAAGCTTATAGAAAAAGCTCTTACAGAAGGATATCTTAACCTTGATGAAGGATTAAGCCTGTATCTCGATGCTCCTCTGCCGGAACTTATGGCAGCAGCCCATATCTTAAGACAAAAAGCTGTTGCGGGAAACAGGGTGGGCTGGATAATTGATCGCAATGTAAATATTACAAATGTCTGTTTTTCACAGTGTAAATTCTGCAACTTTTGTCGCAAAGCCAATGATGCTGAGGCCTACATTACAAGCCATGAAGAGTACACGATTAAAATCAGGGAACTTTTTGAACGGGGAGGGAACCAGTTACTCTTACAGGGAGGTATGAATCCGGGCCTTGGACTTGAGTATTATGAAGATTTATTCAGTGAATTAAAAACCAGGTTTCCTGCACTTAAGCTCCATGCTCTTGGTCCACCCGAGGTTGTTTACCTGGCTCAGAAATCTTCACTCAGCTATCGTGATGTTCTGATACGTCTTGTAAATTCAGGTCTTGACAGCCTGCCTGGTGCAGGTGCAGAAATTCTTGCAGACAGGGTAAGAAAGATTGTATCTCCGGCCAAAGCCACAACTGAGCAATGGCTTAATGTAATGAGGGAAGCTCACAGGCTCAATCTGCCAACTTCTGCAACCATGATGTTTGGTCATGTTGAAACACCTGGAGAAAGAATAGAGCACCTGATAAGGCTGAGGGAGGTTCAGGAAGAAAAGCCCGAGGGCTCTTATGGCTTTGTAACCTTTGTACCATGGCCCTTCCAGGATGAAGGAACTGTTTTGGCACTAAAACACAATATCAGGAGCCGGGTGACTATAATCGATTATGTAAGGCTTGTAGCGGTTTCAAGGATAATGCTTACAAATATTACAAATATCCAATCATCCATCCTTACAGTTGGAAAAGATGCTGCCATGATGACACTGCACGGCGGTGCCAATGACCTTGGATCTGTTATGATCGAAGAAAATGTTGTAAGTGCGGCAGGCTCAAATGGTATGTTAAATGCCGAACAGTTGCAGATGGTGATCAGGGATGCAGGATTTGTGCCTCAGCAGAGAAATCAAAAGTACGAAGCCGTGAATAAGCTGGAGACTTAATTCACTCTCTTCCTTCTACTTCTTAGCTTCGTCCTTTTTAGCTTCGCCGAGATCAAAGCTTACTGTATAAAGTATGGCTTCTACCTGGCGCAGCAGTTCGCGCTTATCGTCGTTAGGGGCATATACAAAACCGTCGACCATTACAAAACGATTATTTACCTCGTCTTTTGTTACAAGGCTTACAAAGGGGCCGCCCATAAAACCATTTTCCAGGGTCCATAATCCTTTAAGCATTGCATAATTCCTGTCCCTGAACCTGAAAGTTGAATAGCTAACAGGAGCCCTGTCTTCTATAGTCATCCATGTTCCTTCAGCTGGTCCCTTAACCTTTTCCCTGGTCATATTATTTCGTATACTTTTTATACTGTCTTCGTTGAAATAGTTTTCGCCCTTATAGTCGAAATAATGAACCAGTATCGACTGAGTGGTGGTAGGTGTTTCGTAGGACATCCAGATAAATCCCTTTTCATTTACATCCAGGGCGAAGTTTGAAGGTACATGCAGGCTTATCTTATGTTCTTCGCGCAGCTTATTGAAACTGATACTGTTTAATGAACCCTTGTAATATTTTATCCACCTGTCGCGTTCGGTTATATTTATTTTATCTATAATCAATTTCTGCTGCTCTTTGAGAAGCTCAGCAATATCTTCATCATCCTTTCCTTCCAGGTTAATTATTAGTTGCGAAGATGCATATTTGTTCATCTGTACACTTACCTTCTTTTCCTTATCGCTGCCTGTCTGGATAAATAATATATTCCGGTGAGTAATATACAGTTCGCCAAATCCTCCCGGGGTAACATTCACAAGATCAAAAAGTGGTTCTGACTGAGGTAAGCCATTGGCCTCGGCGCCCAGTATTTCCCTGATAAGGTCGCCCAGGCTCCCGTCCCATTTCGCTTTATCAAGAACTATTACCAGCTCTCCGGTTGATCCCGAAACATTTGGCTGAAGTGCAGATCCATTATTATTACCTCTGCCACAGGACAACAATCCGGTAAGTAGCGCAATTGTAATCAGGGGAAGGATGTTTTTCATTTTTCTGAGTTTAATATTTAACAATAAGGGGGATATAAAAAATCCCGGTCGGGTAGACCGGGACAAATATCGTGCTAAACTCGGTTTATTTTTTTTCTTTTTTTTCTTCCTCGGGCTCTTTGTCTTCTTCCTTGGTAGCCTTTTTAAACTCTTTCATGCCCTGTCCGACACCTTTCATTAACTCGGGAATTTTTCTCCCACCGAACAACAATACCACGATCAATACAATTACCAGAATCTCAAGCGGTCCCGGTGTGCCTATCCCTAAAATATTCATAGCTTATATTATTACGTTATTTACTTTGTAAAGGTATAAAAAAATTACTATTTCCTAATAAGCCTTATTATATCATTCCCATTCGCGAAAATCAGCAGTGCAAGCAACAATATCATACCTGTAATCTGGGCATACTCAAGAAACTTGTCGCTTGGTTTCCGTCCGGTAACAACCTCAAAAATAAGAAAGAGCACATGTCCTCCGTCAAGGGCGGGTATGGGCAGTATATTCATTATTCCGAGAATAATGGAAAGGAAAGCTGTAAGGTTCCAGAAAGCCTGCCAGTCCCATACACCCGGGAAGATACTGCCAATTGTAATAAAACCGCCAAGCGACTCATAGGCCTTTGTATCTTTTGAAAAGATAATCTTAAACTGTTTAAGATAGTTCTGCATGGTCTCCACTCCCATGGCTATACCTGCCGGGAAGGACTGGAAGAAGCTATACCTTACAACCTCAAATTCAAACATCTCACTTGCTGCCGGGATATTCCTCACCACTCCTATCATGGCATCTTCTGTTGTCACCAGTGGAATATCCATCTCTTCACCATCCCTGGTAATATTGATTACTATCTCCGTGTTTTTCCTTTCGTTAAGGTAATCTTTGTACTGATCAACATAGTCAAAGCTTACACCATCAATTCCCCGCAGGAGATCACCTTTCATAATCCCGGCTTCACGTGCCGGCGAAATTTTCTGGAAATCCTCTATAATAAGTGGATTATTGGGTATTCTTACCTCAATCCTGCCGCTGCCCTTAATTACACTTCGTATATAATCATTGTTAATAGGAATATCCACAATCCTTCCTTCTCTTTCAACTCTCAGGTTCTTTCTTTCATTTAGCACTATATCCTGCCGGATTTCGTAAAAATCCTCGATATGATTGCCATCTATGGATACTATCCGGTCTCCGTTCATAAGACCCAGTGCATGTCCGGTAGAATCTGTAACAATTCCGTATTTTACGTTATCGGTTGGCAGGTAAGTTTTTCCCCATGTAAACAATACCATTACATAGAGTAATACGGCAAGAATAAAGTTGAAAAGCACACCTCCGGTCATTATCAATAGTCTCTGCCATGCAGGTTTTGATCTGAATTCATATGGTTTGGGAGGCTGTTTCATCTGCTCCTTATCCATCGATTCATCAATCATACCGGATATCTTAACATAGCCACCCAGGGGCAGCCACCCCACCCCATACTCAGTGTCGCCTCTTTTAATTTTAAAGATTGAAAACCACGGATCAAAGAAGAGGTAGAATTTCTCAACCCTTATCTTAAACAAGCGGGCAAAAAGAAAATGCCCGAACTCATGAACAATTACTATTATTGATAAGCTCAGTACAAATTGTAATATCTTTATTATAACTATCATTTCTTACTTATTTTATCTGCTATTGCCCGCGTCTGCTCCCTGACCTGCCTGTCGATACTCTCCAGGAATTCCAGGTCAGGTTTACTCCTGTTCTCTGTTTTATTCAACACTTCTTCTATCACATCTGTCATTGCCGTAAAACCCAGCCGTCCGTCAAGGAACCTCTCAACAACAACCTCGTTTGCCGCATTCATGGCACAGGGAATAATCCCCCCGTCCCTGTTTGCCTGGAAAGCGAGTGCAAGGTTACGAAATTTTTTTAAATCAACCTGCTCGAAAGTGAGCGATTCATAATCCTTAAGCTCGAAGCGGGGAAGATCTGTATTTATCCTTTCAGGATACTCCAGGGCATATACTATCGGTAGTCTCATATCAGGCAAACCAAGCTGTGCCTTAACCGAGCTATCAGAAAAATGCACAAATGAATGGATTATTGACTGGGGGTGGATAATAACTTCAATCTGCCCGGGACGCAGATCAAATAACCATCTTGCTTCAATTACCTCCAGCCCCTTATTCATCATTGATGCCGAATCTACAGTTATTTTGGCACCCATATTCCAGTTGGGATGATCAAGGGCCTGACCTGGAGTCACAGCTGCCAGTTCCTCCATTGACAGTTTTCTGAAAGGACCTCCTGAAGCAGTAAGGGTTATTTTTTCAACAGGATTACCGAATTCCCCGACCAGGCACTGCAGAATAGCCGAATGTTCTGAATCGACGGGTATAATTTTTGCGCCGTGGGCACTCACCAGGTCACTGATTATTTCTCCGGCAACAACAAGAGTTTCCTTGTTTGCCAGTGCTATTGTTTTTCCCGATCTTATAGCTTCAATAGTAGGCCGCAGACCCGAATAACCTACCATTGCTGTAACTACGATATCTATTGTGGATGAGCTTACTATCTGAGCTACAGCATCATGCCCGGCATATACTTTTACGGGATAATCTTTCAGAGCCCCTGCAAGCTTTTTATAATGTGATTCATTGGCAAGCACCACTGAATCGGGTTTATATCTTATTGCCTGCTCAAGCAGGAGGTCCACATTATTATTGGCGGTAAGCACCTCAACCTGAAAGCGGTCGGGATGTTTTGATATAATCTCCAGTGTCTGGGTTCCAATCGATCCTGTTGATCCGAGTATTGCTATTTTCTTCAAAGCATCATCCTCCCTTCGCTAGAACAGAATATAATTCTCCGGGTTCAGTACTTCGCCCTTATACCATATTTCAAAGTGAAGATGAGGACCCGAGGTATACAATTCGCCCGAATCTCCAACAACTCCTATTCCTTCGCCTGCTCCAACAACATCGCCGGCCTGTTTTAAAAGTGTTGCATTATGCTTATACACCGTAATAAGGTTATTGGCATGCTGTATCTGTATAACATAGCCTGTTTCCATTGTCCAGCCGGTAAAAGTAACGGTTCCATCCAGCGCAGCCGACACTACTGCCTTGGGCGTAGTTACTATATCTGTACCGTAGTGCTTAGTCCTTGGATCGATACTGCCCGACACTATACCTTTTACTGGCGGGAAGAAATGAACATTGGCGAGACTGATATTTTCCTCATAAAAGGAAGTGGAAAGGGTAAGGTTGTACTGTTCTTCTCTTTCAACCTGCAGGCGAAGAAGTGAATCTTCCTCTGATGTGTTGAAGGTTATATTTTCATAATTGGCCAATGTGTCCTGGCCGGCCACCCTGTCAATTGGTTCTTCGCCCGAAATAATTGCATTCAGGTTCCTGAAATACATATCCCGTTTTGCCAGTTCAAGCTCGAGCGAGTCCAGTTTAAGAACATTCATCCTCATGTTCCTGATAGTATTTCCATCGGGGTAGCCCGGTATAAACTCCCGGAGATTGGTAAATGTTAAAAGCGAAGCCGTTATACCAACAATCATTAATACAATAAAGGCTATAAGGATAAATCCATTGTACCTGGTCATCCTTACATGCCAGACTTCCTCAAAAGTCTTATCGTTGTATACTGAGAAGCGATATTTATCTCTCCAGCTTCTCTTCTTTGAATCATTCTTCGCCATAGTCCTCACTGTAAGAAGTGCAAAGATAACAAAATGAGTTTGTTAATCCACTACTTTTACAGCTTTGTCCTCACTCTGCCATAAACCATGTTTGGTACATATGGCCATTGCTGAAAGATTCATCGAAACCACAGGTGCCACAATATAGAAATCTACCTCTATATTACTTGGTTTATTTCCATATGCCCCGGCCGAATATTTAGTTTCTGCAAGGAGGGTTTCCCTGTTCCAGAGCTGCAATGTACTTATAAAATGGTCGGGATCATCCGGGTGAGTATACTTATCTCCCATTGTAACCTTTACCTTGAATACTTCACCTTTCTTTACTTCATGCTCACATATTATATGAGGCATATGCCTGTCGAGATAGTCTCTTTTGACTTCCTTTTCTTCCTTCTCTATTTCTGTTGCTTTAAAAACTCTTGGCATAATATCTTATGGTATTAGTTCAATGCAAATCTACTAAAAAATGGAGTATTGGAGTAATTGGGTTTTGGGGTGTTGGGGACTATTCGTTTATATAGATGTTTAATAACGGTATTTACCATTAAGTGCATATTGAAAGCAGCAGCTTATTAAAAAGATGGGATCAGGGCTTTTTTTATTTTTTCGTAAATCAATTTGGCGAGACGTAAAAACTGTGTTATATTTGCAGCCACATTGCGGGGTGGAGCAGTGGCAGCTCGTTGGGCTCATAACCCAAAGGTCATAGGTTCGAATCCTATCCCCGCTACAAAGAAAAAGCCTGGTACGAATGTACCGGGCTTTGTTTTTTGGTACCCGACCGTTAAACGCTCGCGTTTGTAAGGGAGGGTGCCGAAAACAAAGCCCAGGGCTATGCGGAGCATAGCAGGCTTTTTCTTTGTTAAGCACCCCCCCGGAGGAAAAAGCCGAGCTTGCGAGGCTTAATCCTCCTTGATTTAAGAATAGCGATTAACGATTTTTGATTTGTGATGGGAAAAAGTCACGCGGAGCGTGACAGGCTTTTCTTTGGGCTGCTACCCCTAACAGGATCACGAGCGTAGCGAGTAATCCTGTGAAGCTAACCACCCCGTCCCGATGGCTCGGGACACCCCTCCTTTGAAAAGGAGGGGAAATTTCGGAGAAAACAAAGCCCCGGGCACGCGGAGCGTGACAGGCTTTTCTTTGGGCTGCTAACAAAGCAGGAACGTGAACAAAGTGAGCAACCCTATCCCCGCTACAAAGAAAAGCCTTCCAAGCTTCAGTTCGAAGAGCTTTTTAGACAGATAACATCCTTCACTTAAATAAGTCCTTCAAGTAATTTTATTGCATATAGTGGAATATTTACAAAATTACCTGACTGTATTAGGTTCCTTGGAGATGTTCTGAATATTTTGTCAGGATTATACTTGGACGCATAACTCTGAAGACTCTTAGTATTTCTACTGGTTCCACTTTTCACTTCCAATGGAATTATTTTCTGATTGTATTCAAGAATGTAATCTACTTCAGCATCACTTCTGGAGGTCCAGTAGAACAATTTATTGTTACCAGATGAAGCTAACTCCTGTGCAATGAAATTCTCTATGAACGCACCATTGAACTCCCTGAACAATGCATCAGGTAATACAATATGGTCAGAAGAGATGTTCAGTTTTGCAGCAAGCAATCCAATATCATGCATGTAAACTTTAAACTTTGAATAGTCGGCATAGGCTGACAAAGGTGTTTTAGGAGATTCAATATTGTACACCATATTAATCAGTCCCGCCTTTCTTAACCATTCAATCGTTTGATCATACATATTTGAACGAGCAGTTTTTTTAATATCCTTGTATTTAAACTTTTTATTTTCCCTTGCCAGCTGTCTGGGGATGGAATTCCAAAATTCGGAAGTTTTAATGGCTTGATTTTTATCTGCATACTTTGAAAAATCGCTTTCGTAGGCATTTAATATGTCAGACTGAATATTTCTCACCTTTGTTATGTCCTTATTCTCCGTATAATCTTTAACCACTTCAGGCATCCCACCCAGAAAAAGATACATTTTTAAATGCGATAGCATTTTATTATGAATGGCATCGGGGAAAGGTGTAGGTTCTACTAATGAATTTAAACTTTCTACAAACAGCTCTTCTCCTATCTCCGTCAAATATTCAGTAAATGACATGGGGTAAAGGCTAAGGAAATTTACCTTTCCAACAGGGAAACTGCTATCTTTTCCTATACTAATTCCAAGTAATGATCCTGCAGCTATTATGTGAAAGTCTGGTGCTTGCTCTTGAAAATATTTAAGGCATGTAAGAACACGCGGTGCAATTTGTATCTCGTCAAAAAACAACAATGTATCCTTAGCTATAATTTTTACTCCAATGTATAGATTGATGTTATTAATAATAATTTCAGGATTTAAAGAATACTCGAAAAGAGATGAAAGGTTTGGGTCTTCTTCGAAATTCAGATAGTAAAGATTTTTGTATTCCTGCTTACCGAATTCCTTTACCAGGTAAGTTTTGCCTACTTGTCTTGCTCCTTGAAGAATAAGCGGTTTACGGTCTTTATTCTCCTTCCAGGAAATCAGGTCCTTATATACACTTCTTTTCATCCTAATTATCTCCAGTAATTTGTTGTAAATTTAGTTATTTATCTCCAATATAATGTTAATATCACTATATTTATCTCCATTAAATGTCATATTTCTCATGAAAAGTGTGATAATAAATGCGCGTAAGAAGAATTATTCTCTATAAACATCTTAAACTTCCCCCCAAATCCTTCACTAAATCCAGGTTAGATATCTGGCATCGCCGGGCTACCCGCCGTCGTCAAAGGTTATGGCGGACGGAGCGAGTAATTCTTCCAATTGTCATCCCTGACCTTTTCCGGGATCTCATTCATTTCCCATAATAAGGAGATTCCTGCGTTCGCAGGAATGACACGATAGCATGGCAGGCTTTTTCTAAGTTATACCTCCGCCAGTGTACTCATGATGCCGAAGGCTGAGCAACACTACCCCTGCTAATACCAGGAACCTGGTGGACGATAATTCAGAGGGCTTATTATTTAGACTGTTGAACAATAATACATTACAGGTTGTTTTTTAAGAAAAGATGTCAAATATTGTCACCTTTTGTAATCTAATATTAAACCATAGTAACTATGAATAAAAGACGGCTTTCTTTGATAGCAGGTATAAGTTACCTGATTATTTTCTTTGCGGCAATATTCGCAAATTTCTTTGTAATTGAATCCCTTGTTAATGATCCGGTCCTGACCATCCGGGAAAACCATATGATGGTTAGATTCGGAATACTGGCATTTTTGATCACGGTTATTTTTGATGTGATAGTTGCCTGGGCGCTCCTTCTACTGTATAAAGACCACATACTATCTGTCCTCAGTACCCTGTTCAGGATGATGCACGCGGCCATTATGGGAGTAGCAGTTTTTGCACTCGTGCTTGCACTTTCATTAACAGGCAGCCAGGAGATTCTAAATCAGACCGACATATTTAACATAATCTGGTTGATCGGACTATTTTTCTTCGGGATACACCTGATACTTCTGGGAAGAATCATCGGCAGACCCCGGATAATAGGTATATTTCTGGTATTTGCAGGAGCCATGTACATGGTCGATACTGCTGCGCATTTTGTACTTCCGAATTATGATGACTATGCCACAATTTTCCTGGCACTGGTAGCAATCCCAAGTATTGTAGGCGAAATGGCTTTCTCAATCTGGTTGCTTGTCAAAGGAGGTAAGGAATTATAGAACCAGAGATATGAAGAAACTGATCCGGCTATTTGGATTCACCATATTATCCCTGCTCGCTATAATTATACTGGTCGTTGGAATTTTATCCTTCCTCTATTCCCCCGGGTATGTATACCGGCTGGCAAAATATAATGTAGCCGATGTATATGATTACATCCATTTCGAGAACAGAAAGATAGAGGCAGCGGATAATGCCTTCTCATTCACGGTAAGTATTGATGAGCCCCTGGTGGAATCTTTGTTTCATGAAAAAGTGGAAGCCTACGGGTTTACCAGTCTTAATGAGTGGGCGGA
>JAZBNV010000177.1:0-3961 GCA_036350795.1 Marinilabiliaceae bacterium | reverse complement strand
GCTTTCCAGCATCCAGGGTATTCGGGCTAATTGAGGGTGTCGGCGGTTGGTACTGGGTTAGTTCTTCAAATGGCCTCCTGAAATTCAGGCCTGAAACTAACTCGGTGCTTACATTTAATACTAAGTCCGGCCTTCCATTCAACCAGTTTAATTTTAATGCTTACTATAGGAGCAAGGAAGGTAAAATGTATTTTGGTGGGATAAATGGCCTGGTCTATTTCGAAGACACCGGTGAAAAAATTATTAATCTTTTAGAAGATATTGTATTTACAGGCCTGAGCGTATTCAACCAGAGAGTTATTCCGGGCGAGAACTCTATTCTTGCAGAAGATCTAAGGTTCTCAGGAAATTTTAAATTGAAATATTCTGAGAAGATATTTTCTGTTTCTTATTCAGCCCTGAACTTTACACACCCCGGAAGGGTTCAGTATGCCTATAAGCTTGAAGGCTTAAGGAATGAATGGATATCTGTCGGCAACCAGAACACGGTAACTTTCACTAGTCTTCCTCCTGGAAAATACAGGCTGTGGGTTAGAGCATCATTTGATAATAATACATTAAACTCAAAAGAGTCATCCCTGTTAATAGTTATTAAGCCACCTTTCTATCTTTCTGTACTGGCCTATGTGGTTTACGCTGTTATCTTTCTTATTTCATTGCTGATCTTCTACCTGGTAAGCCGCCAGATCGAGAAATCAAAAGCACTGGCCATAATTGAAAGAAGTGAAAAGCTGCAGGAGAATAGGATGAATCAGTCTAAACTCGAGTTTTTTACCAATGTTTCTCACGAACTTAAGACTCCTCTTACACTCATTATTGGAAGACTGACTAACCTTGTAAGGCAGGGAGCACTTTCAAGTGAGCATAAAAAAAGTCTTGTAAGCATTAATGATAATGCCAGGAGGCTGCTTGCACTTATAAACCAGCTTATGGAATTCAGGAAAAGCGACCTGGGTAAAACCACTCTGAAAGTTAGCGAGGGCGATATAAACCTTTTTACCAGGGAGATAAAAGAAGCGTTCGATTATGTGGCCGAAATGAGGAATATTGACTTCAGGATACATATAACAACACCTTTCAGGGCAATATGGTTCGATCATGAGAAGCTTGAAAGAATACTGTTTAATCTTCTTTCAAACGCTTTTAAATATACCGGCGATAGCGGGAATATTATAATAAGCGTAAAGGCAGAGCAAGTAAATAATTCTGAAGCTGAGAAACTAAGAATCGATATTGAAGACAATGGGTCGGGAATAGATGCAAAGGATCTGGATCGCATATTTGATCGTTTTTACAGGACAGAAAATAAAGAACAGGTAAAGCCTGGATCAGGCATAGGCCTGGCTCTTGTTAAAAATCTTGTTACCCTGCATAAAGGAAATATAGATGTAGTGAGTAAGCCGGGAACCGGAACAGTTTTTAGTATTGTTTTGCCATGCAGCAGGGCTGCCTTTTCTGATGATGAATTGTACTGCGAAGAGCTTAGTTATACTATGAATACAGAGGAGCTGATTCACCTTGAGCATAATAAAGAATATCATAGCGATGATCCCATGCTTGAACCCGAAAGGGAGACAGTATTGATTGTTGACGACAACACCGAATTACTTAGTTTCCTCTCTGAATCAATATCCGTGAAGTTCAATGTAATTACAGCCCTGGATGGTAATGAGGCTATTGATAGAATCTCTATGCACAAACCCGACATAATTATAAGCGACGTAATGATGCCCGGGATGGATGGTTACGAACTTACCTCGAAGATCAAATCTTCTATCGAAACCTCGCATATTCCGGTAATACTCCTTTCAGCCAGGACAGAAGTTGACGATAAGTACAGGGGGCTGCTTACAGGCGCCGATGCCTATATTGAGAAACCCTTTTATCCTCACCTTCTGCTTAAGCATATAGAGAATCTTCTGGCAACACGTAAAAAGCTTATCAGTACCTTCAGGGAGAATCTTAAGTCAAAACCATCAGATATTGCACAAACAAAATCAGATAAAGAGTTTATTGAGAAGTTGAGCTCATTAATAACTGCTAATATTGATAACCCGGAGCTTGATGTTACATTCCTGGTAAACGAAATAAGTGTTAGCAGGAGTCTTCTGCATCTTAAGCTTAAGAAAATTGCCGGTTGTTCTGCCACTTCGTTTATAAGAGCCTTAAGACTCAGAACAGCTGCAAGCCTTATAATTGATGAAGGGATCAGTTTCTCAGAAGCTGCTTACAGAACAGGCTTCTCAAGCCCGGCATTTTTCTCACGAAGGTTCAAAGAATATTTCGGAAAAACTCCGTCGCAATTTCTTGATAGTTATAAATCAGGGGATTAGCGAAATGCAGGTATTCTCTTCTACACATACTTGCAAGCAATTTACACATATGTAAAAAGTAAATCTTCCTCACTGGTCTAACTTGCGGGTGATGATATGCCAGATTATTTCTGGTTTGAGTTTTAACCCTAAATTTTAAACTATGAGGAAATCGACTATTAAACATGTCGTAAAAACGGTTACACTGATAGTCTTCTTTACTTTCATTACCGGATTACTTAATATTTATGCACAGGGTATAAAGGTTAGTGGTACGGTTCTGGACGAGGATGGACTGAGCTTACCGGGTGTTACCGTGGTTGTAAAAGGACAAATGGGAGGTACAACTTCCGATATGGATGGCAGGTACTCCATTGAGGTACCTTCAGGCGAAGCTGTATTACAGTTTTCGTTTATCGGGATGAGAAGTCTCGAAGTACCGGTGGCTAACAGGTCAACCATTGATGTTACATTGGAATATGATGTTATCGGGCTTGAAGAGGTAGTAGCTATCGGATATGGTACCCTGCAAAAAAGAGAGATCACCAACTCAATTACCAGTGTAAAGGCTGATGAGTTTGTAAAAGGTGCAATTAATAATGTTGGAGAGCTTGTGCAGGGCAAAGTTGCAGGTCTTCAGATTACATCAACAAGCGGTAGCCCTACAGCCAGCCCCGAGATTCTTCTGCGCGGAGTGGGAACCCTTATGTCAGGCGTAAGCCCGCTTATTATTATTGATGGCATTCCCGGGACCATGAATCAGGTTGCTCCCGAAGATATTGAATCAATAGATGTGCTTAAGGATGGTTCTGCTGCTGCAATTTATGGAACCAGGGGCAGTAATGGGGTGATTCTTATCACTACAAAGAAAGTGCATGGCAAAACACCTACCACCGTCGAGGTTTCATCACATTTTACTACCGACCGCATTACAAGAAGACTCGAGTTTCTGAATGCTCAGGATATCAGCGACCTTATAGCCGATGGCAATATTTTTGCTGTTGACGAAGGTTATGAAACCGACTGGCAGGATCTTATATACCAGAACCCTGTTTCTGAAAATTATAATATCAGCATTAGGAGTGGAGATTCACAGTCTTCTTATTACGCTAATGTAAACTACAAAGGAACTGATGGTTTAATAAAACGTTCCGATAATAATGTTCTTACCACGCGACTTGAATTCACCAATTCAATGTATGATAATAAGCTGAAGTTTAATGCAAACCTGATTGGACGTCTTCAGAATTATTACCCGGGTTCGTGGAATGATGTATATGAACAGGCTATGACCCGGAATCCTACCGACAGGCCTGCTGACGACGATGGCAACTGGATTGAATACCCTGCAAGGAACAGGTATGAGAACCCAATGGCCCACCTTTACGAAAAAGAGGGCGATGTAAGAAATACAACTTTGAAAGGTTTTGGGAGTGTCTCTTATGAAATTTTGCCCGGCCTGGTGGCTAAAGCAACAGGTTCAGTAGAGGATTACAGCAGTCTGCAGGGTACATCGTGGACTCATGATCATATAAATAACGTTAAGAACGGGCAGGAAGGAGGAGCTTCAAGGTATACTTATAAATCCAGAACTAAAGTATTTGAAAGCACACTTCAGTACCGGAAAGTACTTTTTGATGTTCACAATG
>JAZBNV010000176.1:0-30069 GCA_036350795.1 Marinilabiliaceae bacterium | reverse complement strand
GGAGAGCCCTCATAGTCTGTAATCGTATTTTCTCTCCTCAGTAGTTTGTTCCTGTCTACCTCATCCATCAGGTTCATCATATTCTGATCAAGAATCTGTGCATTTAGCAGGCCCCCTGATAATATAAGACTGATTATAAGAATTTGTTTTATCATCGTAATTTTTGTTTTAAGATACGAAAGCTTAAAGTAAAATAAAAAAGACCCCGTGTAAGGTGAGGTCTTTTTCTTATTCGTGATCTTAGTTTTTATCTTAGAATACGGCAGGCAGGCGCCAATCTCCTATTCATCTTCCTGCTCGGCTTCGTATGCCTTGATAACTGCATCCTGAACATCTGACGGAACCTGTACATACTCGGCAAATCTCATTGTGTACATTGCACGTCCTCCAGAGATAGAACTGAGGGCAGTTGAATACTTGTTCATTTCTGCCAGTGGCACTTTTGCCTTTACAACCTCGAAGCCTTTTTCGCTGCTCATACCAAGAACCATTCCGCGACGGCCCTGGAGATCAGATATTACATCACCCATCCTGTCGGCCGGAACCATTATCTCTACATCATAAACAGGTTCAAGAATCCTTGCACCTGCATTCTTAAAGGCCATGCTGAAAGCATTACGGCCGGCGAGCTTAAAGGAGATCTCGTTTGAGTCAACCGGGTGCATCTTGCCATCGTAAACATAAACCCTTATATCCCTTGCATAAGAACCGGTAAGCGGCCCTTCTTCCATTTTTTCCATAATCCCTTTCAGGATAGCAGGCAGAAAACGTGCATCGATCGAACCACCCACAATGCAATTCACAAACTCAAGTACGCCTCCCCACTGAAGCTTTATTTGTTCTTTATCCCTTACAGACATTTTCAGTTCCTTGCCCATCGCCTTAACCATGGTTTTGGGTTCAGTGCCTTCAACGAAAGGTTCGATTATCATATGAACCTCTCCAAACTGTCCTGATCCGCCTGATTGCTTCTTGTGCCTGTAGTCAGCCTGTGCAAGTTTTGTTATAGTTTCGCGATAAGGAATTTTGGGAGTCCAGAATTCTGTTTCTATTTTGAATATATTATCAAGATGCCACTTAAGTATATTAAGGTGATATTCACCCTGGCCTGACAGGATGATTTGTTTCAGTTCTTTTGAGTACTCTATAAGAATAGTAGGATCTTCCTGGTGCATGCGACTGAGGGCTTCTCCCAGCTTTTCATCGTCACCTTCACTCAGTGCTTTAATGGCAGTCCTGTATTTCGGCTCGGGGAAACTTATTGACGGAAATTTACCTTTTGCACCCTGTGCATTTAAAGTGTGGTTGGTTTTTGTGTTTTTCAGCTTTACAACTGCACCTATATCGCCAGCATGAAGTTCTGTTACTTTAACCCGGTTCTTTCCTGCACATACATAAAGCTGGGAAAGACGTTCCTTGGCTAATGAGTTTTCGTTTGAAACATCCAGGTTTTCCTTAACCGTGCCGGAGACTACCCTGAAGTAGTTTATTTCGCCAATATGTTCTTCAATTGAACTCTTAAATACAAAAATACGGGTTGGGGCAGAAGCATCACACGGAACCTCATCTCCGTCTGCAGTTTTCCATGCAGGCATATTCGATGCTGCAGGAGCGGCATTGTTAACAAACTCCATAACGCGATCAACTCCAACATTCTTTTTTGCAGCAGTACAGAATACGGGGAAAATTCCTCTTTCTATCAGGCCAGCCTGGATACCCCGGCGCATCTCATCTTCGGTAAGAGTATCATTCTCGAAGAATATCTCCATCAGCGACTCATCATTCTCAGCAGCCTTCTCTATAAGCTCACTCTGAAGCTCACTGGCCCTGTCCTGGTGTTCGGCCGGAATATCAACAATTTTTGCAGCTCCTCCTTCTTTCGGATACTGGAGCATTTTCATCTTTATTACATCTATAACAGAATCAAATTCGGTTCCCTCATTTACCGGGAATTGTACCAGGGTAACATTGCCGCCAAACCTGTCCTTCATCATCTCGATCGACTTATCGAAATTTGTTTTTTCGTGATCCAGTCCGTTAACCACGAATATTACCGGCTTATGTGCTTTCTCGGTATGCCTGAAATGTATCTCGGTTCCAACCTCAACACCATTCTGAACATTTACCAGGAGTAAACTTGAATCGGCAACGTGGAGTGACGACACCACTCCTCCGCTAAAATCATCAAGACCGGGTGTGTCGAGTATATTAATTTTTTTATTCTGGTACTCTGTGTAAAGTACAGTTGAGAACAGGGAGTTCTCATTTTCCTGTTCGATTGGACGATAATCAGAAACAGTGTTTTTTGCCTCTACGGTTCCCCTTCTGTCGATGGTTCCGCCATTAAATAGCATCGCCTCGGCAAAGGTGGTTTTACCTGACCCTGAGTTGCCCACGAGGGCGATGGTCTTAAATTGACCGGCTTGATAAGTTTTCATGCCTTAAAGCTGTTATTATTATATTATACAATCTGTTTATTCTGTTTAGAGCGCACAAAATTAGTATAAATATTTCTATTATAAAAGAGATATGTTTTAAGGGGACATAGGGCATAAGGCGTAAGGCACAGGGAAGAGGGTAGATAGTTTAGGGTAGATTGGTGATGGAGTATTGGAGTAATGGGTTATCAGCTATCAGTTACCAGGCTTTAGTCTATTAGCGGTATTCAGTATTCGGTATTACATAAACCAGGAACCATAAACCTTAAACTTTAAATTTTAGTAGCTTATAAACCTTATTACTTTATAAACGGTATTTTGATCCCGGAGGGATCGCACATACGTAGTTAAGACAGGCAGAAGGTAATAGTTCCGCGGCAAAGGGTACTGCTTACTTTACACGGCCATATTGCCGCGGAATTGGTTAACGGACCAGCTTTATTCTACCTATGTGTGACTCCTCCGGAGTCATTTCGAAGAATATAAAACCCACTCTCAACAGCGAGGATTTATCCGAGCGCTCAACTTTGAGGCCGAAGGCCGGGAATTCAACCAGGAACCAGGCCTGTCCGCCGTAGCTCAAAGAGCGAAGGTGGAAACCAGGAACCGAGAGGCGCCAGCCGGGCAATAAACAGTGAAGCCGAAGGCTGAACAACATCCCCCAATCTTATAAATCTTTAATCTTATAAATCTTTTAATCAATATTTTTGGTAATTAAAAATTAATCGTCTATTTTTGCGGTCGATTTTAGAATCCAGGAGTACCGTTCTCTTTCTTCGAAATGTAAGTTTATAAAAAAGAGACTATTAGAAAGCGATCGGGAAGGAACCTGTAAATAACTTACGTTTTTCAGGTATATGTCTAAGCGAAAATACGAAAGGCCCGAAAGCTTTTCGAGTGGCTTTAACACCCGTCTCCGGTTCGGAATAACAGAGTTTGAACAGAGATTTATTTTAATATAAACAATTGTATATATGCCGACAATACAACAATTAGTTAGAAAGGGCAGGAAGAGGCTGATAGATAAGAGTAAAGCTCCTGCTCTGGACTCATGTCCGCAAAGAAGAGGAGTATGTGTGCGTGTTTATACTACTACACCCAAGAAGCCTAATTCGGCCATGCGTAAAGTGGCAAGGGTGAGGCTTACTAATGGTAAGGAAGTAAACGCATATATTCCCGGGGAAGGCCATAATCTTCAGGAACACTCAATTGTTCTCTTAAGAGGCGGCAGGGTAAAAGACCTTCCGGGTGTACGTTATCACCTTGTTCGCGGTGCTCTCGACACATCTGGTGTTGAAGGACGCACTCAGAGACGTTCAAAGTATGGCGCAAAAAGGCCTAAGAAGTAATTGTTAATGAAGTAAGGAGTCAGATAATGAGAAAATCAAGACCAAAGAAGAGGATTATTTTACCGGATCCGAAATTTAACGATCCCTACGTTACCAGGTTTGTGAATAACCTTATGTTTAGTGGTAAAAAGAACCTTGCTTTTAAGATCTTTTACGATTCTCTTGATATAGTAGGAGAAAAGTTGAAGAACGAAGAGAAAGCACCACTTGAGATCTGGAAACAGGCTCTCGAGAATGTTACTCCTCAGGTTGAAGTTAAGTCGAGAAGGGTTGGAGGTGCAACTTTCCAGGTTCCTATGGAAATACGCCCCGACAGGAAGATCAGTATCTCTATGAAGAACCTGATTAGCTTTGCCCGTAAGAGGCCCGGCCGTAATATGGCCGAAAGACTTGCTGCTGAGGTAGTAGCTGCCTATAACCAGGAAGGTGGAGCATATAAAAGAAAAGAAGATACACACAGGATGGCCGAGGCTAACAAAGCCTTTGCTCATTTCCGTTTCTAATAAAAATTGCAGTAAGCAGTAATGGAAAAGAGTCTGGAAAATACGCGTAACATTGGCATAATGGCCCACATTGATGCCGGTAAGACGACCACTACGGAGAGGATACTCTTCTATACTGGCCGTACTCACCGTCTCGGCGAGGTTCATGATGGTAATGCGCAGATGGACTGGATGATTCAGGAGCAGGAAAGAGGTATTACCATAACTTCTGCCGCAACCACTACTTACTGGGATTACAAGGATAACAGTTACAAGATCAATATTATTGATACACCCGGTCATGTCGATTTTACTGTTGAGGTAGAAAGATCGCTCAGGGTACTCGATGGTGCTGTGGCTGTTTTTTGTGCTGTAGGCGGCGTTGAGCCCCAGTCAGAGACAGTATGGAGACAGGCAGATAAGTACGGTGTGCCGAGGCTGGCATTTGTTAATAAGATGGATCGATCCGGGGCTGATTTCTTCGGGGTGGTTCAGCAGATTAAAGATAAACTGGGATCAAACGCTGTACCTGTACAGATTCCAATGGGATCTGAAGAGAAATTTACCGGGGTAATAGACCTTGTATATAATAAGGCAGTTGTCTGGTACGAAGATGCTGAGCTGGGAACCCGCTATGAGCTCGAGGATGTTCCCGAGCAATACAGGCAGGAAACTGATGAGTGGAGAGCCAGGCTGGTTGAAGCCGTTGCCGAGGTTGATGATACACTCCTTGAAAGATATTTTGAAGATCCCGGGTCGATTACGCCTGAAGATATGCTTACTGTACTCAGGAGATCTACCATTGAGGGTATTGCAGTACCGGTACTATGCGGATCAGCATTTAAGAATAAGGGAGTTCAGCGTCTGCTGGATGCCATTATCGCCTTCCTTCCATCTCCTCTTGAGGTAGGAAGCGTAAAGGGAATCAATCCAAAAAATGACGAGGAAGACTTCCGTAAGCCTGATGCAGCAGAACCTCTGGCTGCCCTGGCATTTAAAATAGCAACCGATCCATTCGTCGGACGACTTGCTTTCCTGAGAGTATATTCGGGCGAGCTTAAGACAGGCGATATGGTTCTTAATATGCGCACCGGCAAAAGAGAACGTATAAACCGTCTCTTCCAGATGCATGCCAACAAGCAAACACCAAAGGACAGGATACTGGCAGGCGATATCTGCGCTGCCGTAGGCCTGAAAAACCTGAAAACAGGTGATACGCTGTGTGCAATACATAAGCCAATATGGCTTGAATCTATGGATTTTCCTGATCCGGTTATCGGGGTGGCAATTGAGCCCAAAACACAGGCTGATATTGATAAGCTTGGAATTGCACTTGGGAAGCTTGCCGAGGAAGATCCGACTTTCCAGGTAAAGACCGATGAAGATAGCGGCCAGACCGTTATCAATGGCATGGGTGAACTGCACCTGGATATTCTTATAGACCGTCTTAAGAGGGAGTTTAATATTGAAATCAACCAGGGCAAACCCCAGGTTGCTTACAAGGAAGCTCTTACCACTGTTGTTGAACACCGCGAGGTGTTTAAGAAGCAAACTGGTGGTAGGGGCAAATTTGCCGATATCTCAGTTGAAGTATCAGCTGCTGATGAGGGCATTTCAGGACTCCAGTTTATCGATATGGTTAAAGGTGGAAACATCCCAAGAGAATTTATCCCTTCTGTTGAGAAAGGCTTTAAACTTGGTATGGCAAACGGTCCTCTGGCAGGATTTCCGCTCGAAAATCTGAAGGTTATACTTAAGGACGGTTCTTACCATCCTGTCGATTCAGACGCACTCTCTTTTGAAATTGCTGCAAAGCAGGCACTCAGGAATGCTGCCAGGAAGTGCAATCCCATCCTTCTCGAACCTATTATGAAGGCTGAGGTTGTTACACCCGAGGAGTATGTGGGTGATGTTGTAAGCGATTTTAATAAAAGGCGCGGACAGGTTGAAGGTATGGAATCGAAAACAGGTATAAGGGTTATTAAAGCAAAAGTACCTCTGGCAGAAAAATTCGGATATGTTACCGTACTGCGATCCCTTACTTCCGGAAGAGCTACATCAACAATGGAGTTCTCACATTATGCGGAGGTGCCTGGAGAGACAAGTAAAAAGATTATTGAAGCAATTAAAGGAAAATTATTCTAAGCGATGAGTCAGAAAATTCGAATTAAACTGAAATCTTACGACCATAACCTGGTTGATAAGTCTGCCGAGAAGATCGTAAAGACGGTTAAATCTACCGGAGCAGTCGTAAGCGGACCAATTCCTCTCCCGACTCACAAGAGGGTATTTACGGTACTCCGTTCAACTTTTGTGAATAAGAAGTCGAGAGAACAATTTCAGCTTTCAAGCTATAAGAGGCTGCTGGATATTTATAGTTCAACTCCAAAAACAATTGATGCTCTGATGAAACTTGAGCTGCCCAGTGGAGTGGAAGTGGAAATCAAAGTGTGAAACCAGTAAAGAATTACAGAAATGCAAGGATTAATAGGAAAAAAAGTAGGAATGACTTCTGTTTTCGACGAAAACGGAAAGAATATCCCTTGTACCGTAATCGAAGCTGGTCCATGTGTTGTTACCCAGGTTAAAACCGAAACCAACGACGGTTACAATGCACTTCAGATTGGCTTCGACGACAAGAAGGATAAGCATGCCACCATGGCAGAAAAGGGTCACTTTAAAAAAGCATCAACAACACCCAAGAAAAAGCTTATTGAGTTTACAGGTTTTCCTGTAGGACAATACCAGGCCGGCGACGTGCTGACCGTTGATCTTTTTAACGATGATACATGGCTTGACGTACGTGGATGGACAAAAGGAAAAGGATTCCAGGGTGTTGTAAAACGCCATGGTTTCAGGGGCGTGGGAGACGCCACTCATGGTCAGCATAACAGGAACAGGGCTCCTGGTTCACTGGGTGCTTCATCATATCCCTCAAGGGTTTTTAAAGGGATGAGGATGGCAGGCAGAACAGGAGGCGTACAGGATATGGCTATCTCCCTGAGGGTTATCAAACTTCTCCCGGAAGATAATTTATTATTAGTTAAAGGATCAGTACCGGGTCCTAAAGGTGGTTACTTAATTATTACAAAGTAATGGAATTAGCAGTTGTTAATATAGAAGGAAAAGAAACCGGAAAAAAGGTTAAACTCCAGGATTCAATCTTTGGAATCGAACCTAACGATCATGCTATTTACCTTGACAGCAAGCAGTACATGGCTACAAAAAGGCAGGGTACGCACAAGGCAAAAGAGCGAGGCGAAGTTACCGGAAGTACCAGGAAGATTAAAAGACAGAAGGGTACAGGTACTGCCCGTTTCGGAGATATCAAAAACCCCCTCTTCAGAGGTGGTGGACGGGTTTTTGGCCCAAGGCCAAGATACTATGGATTCAAGCTTAACAAGAAAGTTAAAGTACTTGCCAGGAAATCAGCACTTTCGTATAAGGCTAAAGGCAATAATATTATTATTCTTGAAGACTTCAGCTTTGAAGCACCCAAAACGAGCGAACTGGCAAGGGTAGGGCTTAACCTTAAGCTCAACAGTAAAAAATCGCTTATAGTTTTCCCGGAAACAAATAAAAATGTATATTTGTCATCTCGAAATTTGCAGGGTATTGAAGTTGTAACTAGCGAAGAATTAAATACTTACGCAATCATGAAGGCTTCAACTCTCGTGCTTACCGAAAGTGCTGTTGACGTTTTACAGGCAAATTTTGAAACTAGTAAATAAAGACTGATGGATATTTTACTTAAACCTATTGTAACTGAAAAAATGACCGGGCAGGGCGAAGATCGTAACCGCTTTGGTTTTATTGTTGCAAAGGATGCAAATAAGATTCAGATTAAGAAGGCTGTTGAAGAGCTCTATGGTGTTACCGTTGAGTCTGTTAACACAATGGTATATCCGGGCAAGAAAAAAACCCGTTATACCAAATCGGGTGTTACCGCCGGACGTACTGCATCTTACAAGAAGGCTATTATTACCGTAGCCGAAGGAGATACTATTGATTTCTATGGCAATATTTAAATAGATTATGGCAGTTAGAAAAATCAAGCCTGTTACACCAGGTCAGAGACACAAGATTATCAGTGCTTTTGATACAATCACCAGCTCTGAGCCGGAGAAATCCTTACTCCGACCGCTTAAGAAAAGTGGAGGAAGGAACAATAGCGGCAGAATGACAATGAGATACATGGGCGGCGGTCACAAAAGAAGGTATCGTGTTATCGATTTCCAGAGAAATAAAGATGGCATTAAGGCTACTGTAAAAACGGTCGAGTACGATCCCAACCGTTCAGCCAGGATAGCCCTTCTGGTATATGATGATGGAGAGAAGAGGTATATTGTTGCACCTAACGGACTTAAGGTCGGGCAGGTGGTTGAATCAGGCAAAGGTGTTGCTCCGGAAGTGGGTAATGCACTCTTTATGTCTGATATACCCCTTGGTACAGTTGTTCATAACATCGAACTGAAACCCGGTAAGGGCGGAGTTCTTGCACGCAGTGCAGGATCCTATGCCCAGCTTGTTGCACGTGAAGGTAAATATGCTACGATTAAGCTTCCTTCAGGCGAAACAAGGATGGTCCTGGTTACATGTCGTGCTACAGTTGGAACAGTTTCCAATCCCGACCATAGCCTTGAGCGCTCCGGTAAGGCCGGAAGGTCGCGGTGGAAAGGCCGCAGACCAAGGACCAGGGGAGTAGCTATGAACCCTGTCGATCACCCGATGGGTGGAGGTGAAGGTCGCGCATCTGGCGGACACCCGCGTTCACGCACAGGATTACCGGCAAAGGGTTTCAAAACCAGGAGTAAGAAAAAGTACTCTGACAGGTATATTGTTGAAAAGAGGAAAAAATAAGAAGATACAATGAGTAGATCTATTAAAAAAGGCCCGTTTATCGACTTTAAGCTTGAGAAGAGAGTTCTCGAGATGAACGAATCCAGTAAGAAGACAGTTGTAAAGACCTGGTCGAGAAGATCGGTTATTTCACCTGATTTTGTGGGTCATACAATTGCTGTACATAATGGTAACAAATTTATTCCGGTATACATTACCGAGAATATGGTGGGCCATAAATTAGGAGAATTTGCACCAACCCGTACTTTCAGGAGTCACGGTGGTAAGCAAAGATAATATTGAACTTATTAAAGTATTCTGAGATGGGTGCAAGAAAACGAAATACAGCCGAAAAAAGAAAAGAAGAGAAGATGAAAACCTTCCAGGCAGTCCTTAATAACTGTCCTACTTCTCCTCGTAAAATGAGGCTTGTAACTGATATGATAAAAGGAATGGAAGTTAACAGGGCACTTGATATGCTGAAATTCAGCTCCAAGGAAGCTTCCGGGAAAGTTGAGAAACTTCTTCTTTCTGCTATTGCCAACTGGCAGGCCAAGAATGAGGGCGTGAGAATAGAAGAAAGCAACCTGTACGTGAAAGAAGCTTTTGTAAATGCAGGCCGTACACTGAAAAGGATGCAAACAGCTCCCCAGGGCAGGGCTTACAGGGTAAGAAAAAGATCTAACCACGTAACCCTTATTCTCGACAGTTTAAATAAGGAAGTTGAAGTTGAAAACACATCAAAATAAGATAGATGGGACAAAAAGTTAATCCGATAGGTAACAGGTTAGGAATTATTAAGGGATGGGATTCCAACTGGTATGGTGGAAGAGATTTTTCCGGAAAACTGGTTGAGGATACTCAAATAAGAGAGTATCTTAATGCAAGGCTTGCCAAAGCCAGCATATCCAAGATAATAATCGAAAGAACCCTCAAGCTTATAACAGTTACCGTAAAAACCGCCCGCCCGGGAATTATTATTGGAAAAGGCGGACAGGAAGTCGACAAGCTTAAGGAAGAACTAAAGAAGATTACCAAGAAAGAGGTGCAGATCAACATCTTCGAGGTAAAACGTCCGGAGCTTGATGCAACCATAGTTGCAAATAATATTGCCCGCCAGGTTGAAGGTAAGATATCTTACCGCAGGGCTATAAAAATGTCTATAGCCTCAACCATGAGGATGGGTGCAGAAGGTATCAAGGTTCTTATTTCGGGCCGTCTGGGTGGCGCAGAAATGGCCAGGAGCGAAACATATAAGGAGGGCAGAATTCCTCTTCATACATTCCGTGCAGACATCGATTATGCACTTGCCGAAGCTCTTACAAAAGTAGGACTTATCGGTATCAAGGTGTGGATCTGTAACGGCGAGGTTTACGGAAAGCGTGATCTTTCTCCCGACCTGGCAGTTAAAGCACAAAAAGGTCCCGCAGGAAGACAGATGAGGAAGAAAAGAAATCCCTCAAATTAAGTAATTAGATAAGTAATTGAAAGATGTTACAACCTAAGAAGACTAAATACAGAAGACGCCAGAAGGGCAAAATGAAGGGTAATGCCCAGAGAGGTAACGAGATAGCATTCGGAACATTTGCTATCAAGGCCCTTGAGTCTACCTGGATTACCGGAAGGCAGATCGAAGCAGCCCGTCAGGCAATTGTACGTTATATGAAACGTGAGGGTCAGATCTGGATACGTATATTTCCGGATAAACCAATAACCAAGAAACCAGCTGAAGTACGTATGGGTAAGGGTAAAGGTTCACCGGAAGGATTCGTTGCACCTGTAACCCCCGGACGTATACTGGTTGAGATTGAAGGTGTGCCCTTCGAAGTAGCTAAGGAAGCACTTCGCCTCGGGTCACAGAAATTGCCTATAAAGACAAAATTCCTTGTCAGGCGTGATTATGTTCAAGAATAAAGGAGTAGAGAAATGAAATCTTCAGAGATCAGAGAACTGTCAGTACAGGAAATCCTGGAAAGGATTGATAACGAGACGACTGCACTAACACGCATGAAGCTTAACCATGCTATTTCACCACTCGATAACCCTAATGTTATCAGTAAATCAAGGAAGGTGATTGCACGACTTAGGACCGAGTTGCGTAAGAGGGAGTTGAATGAAAAACAAAATAGCTAGTGTCAACGATGGAAAGAAATCTTAGAAAAGAACGTGTCGGTGTTGTCTCAAGCAATAAGATGGACAAATCGATAACCGTTGTCGTAAAAAGAAAGGTGATGCACCCCGTATACGGCAAGTTTGTGAGCAGAACCAGGAAGTTTCTTGCACACGATGAAGAGAATACATGCAACATTGGTGATACAGTACGCATAATGGAAACCAGGCCTCTCAGCAAGAGAAAGTCATGGAGACTTGTAGAAATAATCGAAAGGGTTAAGTAAAATGGTACAGCAGGAAAGCAGATTGGCAGTAGCTGATAATACGGGAGCAAAAGAAGTTCTCGTTATCAGGGTCCTTGGAGGCAGCAAGAAAAGATACGCCTCGGTAGGAGATAAGGTAGTATGTACGGTAAAAAGTGCACTTCCTTCAGGTGAAGCTAAAAAAGGAATGGTTACCAGGGCTGTTGTGGTAAGAACGAAAAAAGAGATACGCAGGGCCGATGGTTCCTATATCCGCTTCGACGACAACGCTGTTGTGTTACTTAACCAGGCCGATGAGGTTCGCGGAACACGTATATTCGGGCCCGTGGCAAGGGAACTTCGCGAAAAGTATATGAAAATTGTATCACTGGCACCTGAAGTATTATAAGCTTAGAAACAGGAACAAATGAGAAAGAAATTACATATCAGGAAAGGTGACAACGTAATTGTTGTAACCGGTGAGTCGAAAGGACAGCGTGGTCGCGTTCTTGAGGTTCAGAGCGCTAAGGAAAGGGCTATCGTGGAAGGAGTAAATATGGTATCAAAACATACCAAGCCAAATGCCCAGAGCCCCCAGGGAGGTATAATCAAGAAGGAAGCTTCAATACATATCTCAAACCTTCAGCTCGTCGACCCGGCATCAGGCGATGCCACAAGAGTAGGCAGACGACTGAACAGTAAGAACAAATTAGTTCGTTATTCAAAAAAATCAGGAGAGGAGATTAAGTAATGCACACACCTGCTTTAGAAAAACAGTATACAGACGAGATTGTCCCTGCTTTAATGAAAGAGTTTAATTACAGCTCTGTTATGCAGGTTCCACGCCTGACGAAGATAGTACTTAACCAGGGACTGGGACAGGCTATTGCAGATAAGAAACTACTCGAAGTAGGCATCCAGGAATTAACTGATATTGCCGGTCAGAAGGCCGTGCAGACAGTTTCTACCAAAGACATCTCGAATTTCAAACTCAGGAAAGGAATGGCCATAGGTGCCACAACAACACTGAGACGTGAGAAGATGTACGAGTTCCTGGAGAGACTAATCCGCGTTGCCCTGCCACGAATCCGTGACTTTAAGGGAATAAACAGCAAGCTGGATGGCAGGGGTAACTATACCCTGGGTATCACCGAACAGATTATTTTCCCGGAGATCGATCTCGATAAGATTATGAAAATTATGGGACTGCAGATAACATTTGTTACTTCAGCCTCTACCGATGAGGAAGCTTTTGCCCTGCTTAAGCACTTCGGTTTACCGTTTAAAAACATTAAAAACTAAATAGTATTATGGCTAAAGAATCAATGAAGGCCCGCGAAGTAAAACGCGCAAAGCTTATCAAGAAGTACGAAGCCAGAAGGGCACAATTGAAAGCCGAAGGTGATTATGTCGGGCTGAGCCGCCTGCCAAGAAACTCAAATCCCATCAGGCTGCACAATCGCTGTAAACTCACCGGAAGGCCAAGGGGTTATATGAGGCAGTTCGGAATAAGCCGAATCACCTTCAGGGAAATGGCTTCCCAGGGTCTGATACCGGGAGTAAAAAAAGCCAGCTGGTAATTTATATTAATAATTAGAAACAGAAATAGAAATGACTGATCCAATTGCAGATTTTCTAACCAGAATAAGGAATGCTATCGTAGCCGGTAAGAAGGTCGTTGAGATTCCTGCATCAAATCTGAAGAAGGACATCACTAAGATATTATACGATAAGGGTTATATCCTTAGCTATAAATTTATTGATGACGAAGTGCAGGGAACAATTAAGATAGCCCTTAAGTATCATCCACAGAGCAAAGTTCCAGCTATTAAACACCTCGAAAGAGCAAGTCGGCCCGGTCTGCGTAAATATGCCGGATCAGATAAGCTTCCCAGGGTACTTAACAGTCTGGGTGTTGCTATTATTTCAACATCACAGGGAGTAATGACCGACAAAGAAGCAAGAAAGCTGAAAATCGGTGGTGAGGTATTATGTTATGTCTACTAATAAGGAGGAGGAAAAGTAAATGTCAAGAATAGGAAATTTACCCATAAGCCTGCCAGCCGGAGTATCAGTGGATATATCTGATGCAAACCTGGTAAGTGTAAAAGGTCCACTCGGAGAATTAAACGTTGAAGTTAATCCCGAAATATCAGTGGAAGTAAATGAGAACGTACTGGAGTTAAAAAGATCATCAGAGTCAAAAAAACATAAGTCTCTGCATGGTCTGTACCGTGCCCTTATCAATAACTGCGTTGTAGGAGTATCTGAGGGATACAAGAAGGAACTCGAACTTGTTGGTGTGGGATACCGCGCCGAGGCCCAGGGACAACAACTGGAACTCAGCCTGGGTTATTCGCACGATTTCATTATCGAACTGCCACCCGAGGTTAAGGTGGAGGCAAGAACCGAAAGGAGACAAAATCCTATCGTTACCCTTACAAGTATCGATAAGCAATTAATAGGCCATGTAGCTGCCAAGATCAGATCGCTTCGTCCGCCAGAGCCATATAAAGGCAAAGGTATTAAGTTTGTTGGCGAGCAGCTAAGAAGGAAAGCCGGTAAATCAGCATCTGTTTAATCTGAAAAAAGTTTAAGAAAATGGCCTTAACAAAAGTTGAAAGAAGAACAAGGATCAGAAGAAGGATCCGTAAAAAATTATCAGGTACAGCCGATTGCCCAAGGCTTGCAGTATTCCGCTCTAATAAGCAGGTATATGTACAGGTTATCGACGATAATACAGGAAAAACACTGGCAGCAGCATCTTCAAAGGAAAAGAGTGTGGCCGGAAATGAAAAGCTGAAAAAAGTTGAGCAGGCAGCAATGGTTGGTAAACTGATAGCAGAGAAATGTAAAGAGAATGGTATTAGCCGGGTTGTCTTCGACAGGGGCGGATATAAGTACCATGGAAGAGTTAAATCACTGGCAGATGCTGCACGCGAAGGCGGACTAAAATTCTGATGAATTATGAGCAAAGATATTAGAAATATAAAAACAATCGACCTGGATCTTAAGGACAGGCTGGTTAGTATCCAGAGAGTTACCAAGGTAACCAAGGGAGGACGTACCTTTAGTTTCTCGGCCATAGTAGTTGTCGGAAACGAAGATGGTATTGTTGGTCACGGACTCGGAAAGGCAAACGAAGTAACTACAGCTATTGCAAAGGGAGTTGAAGATGCAAAGAAGAACCTTATTAAGGTTCCCGTTATTAACGGTACAATTCCTCACGAACAACTGGCCAGGTATGGAGGAGCAGAAGTATTTATCAAACCTGCATCAGAAGGTACCGGTGTAAAGGCCGGTGGAGCTATGCGTGCCGTTCTTGAGAGTGTTGGTGTTAAGAACGTGCTTGCCAAGTCAAAAGGTTCTTCAAACCCTCATAACCTTGTAAAGGCTACATTTGAAGCACTTCTCGAACTTCGCGACGCAGTAACAGTTGCCGATCACAGGGGTGTAAATCTCGATAAAGTGTTTAACGGCTAGAAAAATTATTATTATGGCTAAGATACGTGTTACACAGGTAAGAAGTAAGATTGGAAGACCAAAGCGCCAGAAGCTTACACTTGAGGCTCTCGGACTTAAGAAGATGAACCAGACAGTAGAGCATGAAGCTACTCCCCAGATTATCGGAATGGTAAATGCTGTCAGTCACCTGGTTAAGGTGGAAGAAATTTAAAAACGAATAATATTTTATATCAGATATGGACTTAAGTAACTTAAAACCTGCTGAAGGATCCGTTAAGAAGGATAAAAGACTGGGACGTGGCCAGGGCTCGGGTAGAGGTGGTACTTCTACAAAGGGACATAAAGGACAGAAATCAAGGTCAGGTTATTCCAGGAAAATAGGGTTTGAAGGAGGTCAGATGCCCCTGCAAAGACGTGTTCCCAAGTACGGGTTCAAAAATGTTAACCGTAAGGAATATAAGGGTATCAATATAAGTACCCTCCAGGAGCTTGCCGAAAAAAATAAACTTACAAAGATCGATATTGATACCCTTATCAGCGCCGGTCTTATTTCAAAGAATACACTGGTCAAGATACTGGGAAAGGGAAGCCTTGAAAAGAAATTGGAAGTTCATGCACATGCCTTCTCAAAATCAGCTGTCGAAGCAATTGAAGCAAAAGAAGGAACAGCAGTAAAATTATAAGGGGATGAGACTATTCGATACAATCAAGAACATTTTTAAGATCGAAGATCTGAGGCAGCGTATTATCTATACACTGGGAATTATCCTGCTTTACCGTTTTGGTAAGTATGTTACACTCCCCGGTATTGATCCCTCGCAACTGAGTAACCTGAGTGACCAGACTTCACAGGGTATTATGGGCCTGCTCGATATGTTCTCGGGAGGTGCCTTCTCACAGGCTTCGGTATTCGCTCTTGGTATTATGCCCTATATCTCAGCCTCTATCGTAATCCAGCTGCTTGGAATAGTTTTCCCGTATTTCCAGAAATTGCAGCGCGAAGGCGAAAGTGGCCGAAGAAAAATGAACCAGTACACAAGGTACCTTACCGTAGCTATACTGCTGCTGCAGGGACCAAGTTACCTGGTTAACCTTACCCGTACACTGCCACCTTCAGCATTTGTGCTCTCTGGCACCTTCTTTAAAATGTCGTCAGTTATTATACTTACGGCAGGTACAATGTTCGTGATGTGGCTGGGTGAAAAAATTACAGATAAGGGAATTGGAAACGGTATATCCCTTATAATAATGATCGGTATTATAGCCCGGCTTCCACAGGCCTTTATTTTCGAAGTGGGAACAAGGATAAACGGATCAGGCGGACTCGTTTCCCTGCTGGTTGAAATGGTTATCCTCTTCGTTATAGTACTGGCCACTATCCTGCTTGTGCAGGGTACCCGAAGAATACCGGTACAATATGCACGCCGTATTGTAGGAAATAAACAATATGGTGGTGTCCGACAATATATCCCGCTGAAAGTTAACTCGGCAGGAGTTATGCCAATCATCTTTGCCCAGGCAATTATGATGCTTCCTATAATACTTGCAGGATTTGCATCAGAAGAAGCAGGATGGTTTGTAACTGCATTTTCAAATATGTATGGATTCTGGTATAGCTTTGTTACAGCTCTACTGATTATAGCCTTTACTTACTTCTATACAGCCATTACTATTAACCCGGTCCAGATGGCCGAGGATATGAAGAAAAATGGTGGTTTTATCCCGGGCGTTAAACCCGGACGCAAGACGGTTGAATTCCTCGATACTGTAATGTCAAGAATAACCCTTCCAGGGTCAATCTTCCTTGCAGCCGTGGCAATACTCCCGGCTATTGCGGTTAACTTCGGAGTAAGCGGGCCATTTGCACAATTTTATGGTGGAACATCCCTGTTGATCCTTGTTGGAGTGGTACTCGATACCCTGCAACAGATCGAAAGCCACCTCTTAATGCGTCATTACGACGGATTAATGAAATCAGGCCGGATCAAAGGAAGAGCCGGCGGGGTTTCAGCGATGTAAGATAAGTTCTTTGATGTTGCATCTTAAGACAGCGGAAGAGATTGAGCTTTTAAGAGCCAGTAACCAGCTGGTGTCGAGAACACTGGCAGAGATGGCAAAAGTTATTAAACCAGGAGTAAGCACTCTCAGACTCGACAGTCTTGCAGAGGAGTTTATCAGGGATAATAAAGCAGTTCCGGGATTTAAAGGATATAACGGATTTCCTGCAACTCTTTGTACTTCCGTAAATGATGAGGTTGTTCATGGAATACCCTCAGCCTACGTTCTTAAAGATGGTGATATTGTTTCAATCGACTGCGGGGTGATTCTCGATGGCTATTATGGCGATAGCGCGTTTACATTCACAGTCGGTGAGGTTTCGGAAGATAAATTGCGACTGTTGCAGTATACAAGGGCTTCGCTTGAAAAAGGTGTGAAAGAAGCTTTTGCAGGCAACAGGGTGGGCGATATATCTTTTGCAGTTCAATCTGAAGCTGAAAGTGGAGGTTATTCAGTTGTAAGGGAACTGGTAGGTCATGGACTGGGCAGGCGGCTGCATGAACCACCCGAGGTGCCGAATTACGGAAGAAGAGGTAAAGGCGCCAAACTAAGGGATGGACTTGTAATCTGCATAGAACCAATGATTAACCTCGGAACACGTCATGTGCGACAAATGAAAGATGGCTGGACAATTAAAACAGCCGACGGAAGGCCTTCAGCACATTTTGAATATGCTGTGGCCGTACGAAAAGGAGAAGCGGATGTATTAACAACATTTGAATTTATTGAAGAAGCTTTAAATATTTAAAAGTTATATGGCAAAACAACCTTCAATTGAACAGGATGGTACCATTATAGAGGCCCTGTCTAACGCTATGTTCAGGGTAGAACTCGAAAATGGACACGTTATTACAGCTCACATCTCCGGTAAAATGAGAATGAACTATATTAAGATTCTGCCGGGCGACAGGGTAAAAGTTGAAATGTCGCCCTACGACTTAACAAAGGGAAGAATTACATTCAGGTATAAATAAGAAAAAACTAGCAATGAAAGTAAGAGCATCTGTTAAAAAGCGCAGCTCCGATTGTAAAATCGTGAGGAGAAAAGGACGCTTATATGTTATAAACAAGAAAAATCCCAAGTTCAAACAGAGACAGGGATAATTTACTTAACTTTGCACTCAATTTTAATTTAAGGTATATGGCACGAATAGTTGGTGTAGACTTACCAAAAAACAAAAGGGGTGAAATTGCCCTTACATACATTTATGGTGTTGGCCGCAGCAGTGCCCAGAAGGTACTTACTGAGGCTAAGGTTGACTGGGACAAAAAAGTTAGCGAATGGAACGATGACGAGATAAATAAAATACGTCAGGTACTGAACGAAAACTATAAGCTTGAAGGAGAACTTCGATCAGAAACCCAGATGAATATCAAGCGCCTGATGGATATCGGTTCATATCGCGGTATTCGTCACAGAATTGGATTGCCTGTCAGAGGTCAGAGCACAAAAAACAACGCTCGTACCAGGAAGGGAAGAAAGAAAACCGTTGCTAACAAGAAAAAAGCTGTTAAATAATTAGATTATGGCAAAGAAATCAGGATCGTCTAAGAAGAGAGTAGTAAAGGTAGAACCTTTAGGACAGGCTCACATCCATTCATCGTTTAATAATATAATTATCTCGCTGACTAATAATGCAGGACAGGTAATTTCCTGGGGATCAGCAGGCAAAATGGGCTTCAAAGGATCAAAGAAAAACACTCCCTATGCTGCACAGATGGCAGCAGAAAGTTGTGCTAAGGTTGCATATGACCTGGGACTCAGAAAAGTAAAGGTTTACGTTAAAGGACCCGGCTCAGGCAGGGAGTCAGCTATCAGGTCAATCCATAATAACGGAATTGAAGTAACTGAGATTGTTGATGTAACTCCAATGCCTCACAACGGCTGCCGCCCTCCAAACAGGAGAAGAGTGTAAATAAATGTATAAACGATTTTTTGAAAAACAGAAAAATAATTATCAATGGCAAGATATAGAGGACCAAAATCGAAAATAGCCAGGAAATTTGGAGATCCTATCTTCGGTACCGATAAACATCTCGAGAGGAAAAATTATCCTCCGGGACAGCATGGTAACAGCCGCAGAAGGAAGAAAGTATCTGAATATGGTACGCAGCTCAGGGAAAAGCAAAAGGCAAAATACACCTACGGAGTGCTTGAAAAGCAGTTCCGCAACCTGTTCGAAAAAGCTTCATCAGCAAAAGGCGTTACAGGTGAAGTGCTTCTGCAGCTTCTTGAATCGCGTCTCGATAATGTTGTATACAGGCTTGGAGTTGCCCCCACAAGGGCTGCTGCCCGCCAGTTTGTAACTCACAAACATATAACAGTAAACGGAGAAGTAGTAAGTATACCAAGTTCACTTGTTAAGGCAGGTGATATTATTGGAGTACGTGAAAAATCAAAATCGCTTGAGGCAGTTGCCGATTCACTTGCATCAAAGCGTTACCTGAGCTCATCATGGCTGGAGTGGGATGAAACACAAATGGTTGGTAAGTTCATGAATGTTCCCGAGCGTAGCGATATTCCGGAAGATATCAAAGAACAACTGATTGTTGAATTATATTCAAAATAGAAATTTAAGCTTAACAATATGGCCATTTTAGCATTCCAGAAACCAGATAAGGTAATAATGGTTGAAGCGGACGACCGTTATGGTAAATTCGAATTCCGCCCCCTTGAACCGGGTTATGGTATTACAGTAGGAAATGCACTCAGGAGAATTCTCCTCTCTTCACTCGATGGTTTTGCAATAACCTCGGTTAAGATGGAAGGTGTTGACCATGAATTCTCAACCGTAACCGGCGTAATTGAAGATGTAACCGAAATAGTACTGAATCTTAAGCAGGTTAGGTTTAAGCAGGTAACAGAAGGTATCGACAGTGAGAAAATTGTTGTTACCGTTACAGGGCAGGAGCAGCTAAAGGCCGGTGATTTTAACAACTACCTTAGCAGTTTCGAGATACTTAACCCCGGGCATGTTATCTGTAACATGGAACCTGATGTAAAACTCCAGATGGAGCTTTCAGTTAATAAAGGAAGAGGTTATGTGCCGGCAGAAGAGAACGAACCTGTCGACCCTGAGTTCGGACTGATTGCCATTGATTCAATTTTTACGCCTGTAAGAAATGTAAGATATGCAGTCGAGAACTACAGGGTAGAGCAGAAAACCGACTATGAAAAGCTGGTTATTGAAATCAGTACCGATGGTTCAATTCATCCAAAAGAGGCATTGAAAGAAGCAGCTAAAATACTTATCTATCACTTTATGCTCTTCTCAGACGATAAAATCACAATCGATTCTGATGAGAAACTGGCAAACGAAGAGTTTGATGAGGAAGTACTGCATATGCGACAGCTTCTTAAAACAAAACTGGTCGATCTCGACCTTTCAGTAAGGGCTCTTAACTGCCTTAAGGCAGCTGAGGTTGATTCACTGGGAGATCTTGTGAAGTTCAATAAAAACGATCTGCTTAAGTTCAGAAACTTTGGTAAGAAGTCACTTACCGAACTCGACGAACTGCTTGATTCAATGAGCCTTTCGTTTGGAATGGATGTAACCAGGTATAAATTAGATAAAGAGTAGTAAAACGGTAAGGAAAGATAAAAAATGCGACATCGTAAAGGTTTTAACCATTTAGGAAGAACAAGTGCTCACAGGAAAGCTATGCTTGCAAATATGGCAGCTTCTCTTATATTACATAAAAGAGTAACAACCACAACTGCCAAAGCAAAAGAATTGCGCACCTATGTTGAGCCCTTGATTACCAGGTCAAAAGAAGATACCACTCATTCAAGAAGGGTTGTGTTCAGGTACCTTAAAAATAAATTCGCTGTAACTGAGCTCTTCAGAGAGGTGTCCCCAAAGATTGCCGACAGACCGGGAGGATATACAAGGATTCTTAAGACAGGTAACAGGCTTGGTGATAATGCAGATATGTGCATAATTGAACTTGTTGACTATAACGAGAATTATCTCGAAGAAACAGATAAAAAGGCAAAATCTACCCGCAGGCGCAGGGGTGGTGCAAAGAAAAGCTCCACAACCGCTGAAGCTAAAGCTGTAAAAGGAGAAGTTGCTGCAGAAGAAATAGCCGATAGCCCGGCAGAGACAGAAGAAGTGACCGCAGAGGAAACAGGCGAATCCACCTCCGCTACCGAAGAGGAAGCAGAAGAAGAGGAAACAAAGAAAGAAGAATAAAAAGCTACTTTTTATAGACAAGAGGGGGTGTGCCGGTAGGATAGCACCCCCTTTTTTTGTAAATTGCATTCCCCCGGAGCAAAGAGAGAAAACAATATTATTTTTGATTTTATTTATATATAAAAATTAGATTATGGGTCAGATTATAAGTGTACACGCACGTGAAATTTTAGATTCCAGAGGTAATCCCACTCTCGAGGTGGAGGTACTTACAGCAAGTGGTTTTATGGGCAGGGCAGCTGTTCCTTCAGGAGCATCTACAGGCGAGAACGAAGCACTTGAACTCAGAGACGGAGATAAGGGAAGATACCTTGGCAAAGGTGTCCTGAAGGCAGTTGAAAATGTAAACGGAGTTATTGCAGAAGCTGTTGTGGGTATGACAGTCACCGACCAGGCCGCTATCGACAAAACAATGCTCGATCTTGATGGAACCCCTGCAAAGAGCAAGCTTGGGGCCAATGCCATACTCGGCGTTTCCCTGGCTTCGGCAAAGGCAGCAGCTGCTTACCACGGACTTCCGCTTTACAGGTATATCGGCGGGGTAAATACTGTAAACCTTCCGGTTCCGATGATGAATATTATTAATGGAGGATCACATTCGGATGCCCCCATAGCATTCCAGGAATTTATGATTCGTCCCGTTGGGGCTTCATCCTTCAGAGAAGGACTGAGAATGGGAGCCGAAGTATTCCATTCACTGAAAAAAGTGCTTAAGGAAAGAAAACTGAGTACTGCAGTAGGCGACGAGGGTGGATTTGCACCCGAACTTAAGGGAACGGAAGATGCCCTGGAGTCAATACTTAAAGCTATCGAACTTGCAGGCTATAAGCCTGGCAGCGACTTAACTATTGCCCTCGACTGTGCAGCATCAGAATTCTTTGTCGACGGTGTATACGACTACTCAAAGTTCGAAGGACCGCAAGGTAAGAAACGAAGCAGTAAGGAACAGGCCGAATATATCGACGAACTGGTTGGCAGGTACCCTATCGACTCTGTTGAAGACGGAATGGACGAAAACGACTGGGAAGGATGGAAACTGCATACCGCCCTCTCAGGAAAGAAAGTCCAGCTGGTTGGTGACGATGTCTTTGTTACCAATGTCGACTACCTCAGAAAAGGGATTGAGATGGGCTGTGCAAACTCCATCCTTATCAAGGTAAACCAGATAGGCACGCTTACAGAAACACTTAATACCATAGAAATGGCCCACAGGGCAGGGTATACTACCGTTACCTCACACCGCTCGGGCGAAACAGAAGATGCAACCATAGCCGATATTGCAGTAGCTACCTGCTCAGGCCAGATCAAAACCGGTTCGCTGAGCCGCTCCGACAGAATGGCCAAGTATAACCAGCTCCTCCGAATCGAGGAAGAACTGGGAGACCTCGCAGTTTACGGCTATAAGAAATAGAGACCAGCCTTCCCTTGTGCCCTGCCTGCCTGTTGGCAGGCAGGTTTGTAAAGTTTATAAAGTTTATAGAGTTTATAAAGTTTATAGAGTTTATAAAGTTTATAGAGTTAAATGGCTGAAGGGTGAGGATCTGACTCCGGAGGAGTCGCACAGAGCTAGTAACAAAGGCATTCACACACCAATTTCCGCGCCAACCCGGCCTGTTTAAAGATTTGAAGCACCGTGGCGCGGTAACTTTGTGTAGTGTTTTATATAAGTTATTCTCTCTGGTCCCTCCGGGACTGCTGCAAAAGCCTGATAAGCCTGCCTGACAGCAGTCAGGTTGAGTCGTTAACCTTATCAACTTCCCTTATGCCTTACGCCTTATGCCATGAGGTTATGAACAATTGTTAATAAGATCTGTTAAAACAGGGTTCATAAGTACAATTCGATTTTCTTGGCTCACGAGCCCTATCTCGCTATATTTGTTATACCAGGTGAGCGATAAAAGCCTGCTCAAACCGATGGGAACCGGAAAGATAGCTTAACTGAGATCCGGAAAGTTTCATACGGGCTCCAGGGCCCGCTTCAGGAGAGAGCCGCAGTCTGTGGAGAGGGTCACCTTGAAACAGAAATCGCTGAAGACGCCTCGGCGTTCTTTGGAGAAGAGTTTGAAAGCAGATACTTACATCGAGAGTCTAGGCTCAAAATGGAAAGGCTGAGAACCGGAAAGCCGCAAGGCAGGAAGGATTTACCGGAACAGTCATGATCGCAAGTGAACGACTGGAAAGGTCTGGAAGACACTGCGTTCGGGAAAGTCATCTCAGGATGAAAGAACGGACAACCCTAAGGCACTACTGTAATAGGTAATGCACCGAAGGTAAGGGTTAAATTGACTTCGGTCAGCTTAACCGGGCATAATAACAGTAGCCTGGCACTGTGTGGATTTCGGTTTAGACAGTGAAATGGGAACTATTCGTCAAGAGTGGTTCCCATTTTTGTTTTATGCACCTGGAGCAAGGAGCAAGGAGCAAGGAGCATGGGGCATGGAGCATGGGGCATGGTGTAGTGACTAATCTCCTTAAACTTTTTCAACCCTTTCAACTTTATCAACTTTATCAACTTTATCAACCTTCACATTCGCCTAATTCGCATAAATTCGCATAAATTCGCATAAATTCGCATCATGGCATACGACGGACTACAGGATTTTATTGAAGCACTTGAGCAGGACAGTGAACTAAAGAGAATAAGCACCTTCGTAAATCCTGAACTGGAGATTACAGAGATAGCTGATCGTGTATATAAAAATAAGGGCCCGGCACTGCTGTTCGAAAATACCGGTACAGCATTCCCTTTGCTTATAAACATGTATGGCTCAGATCTGCGTATGAGTAAAGCCCTGGGTAGATCCGATCTTGAAGATGCAGGAAAGGAAATCGAGAGCCTGTTCACACAGCTCAAATCACAGGGCAAAGGTGGTGTTTTCTCAAAACTGGCAATACTGCCACGCCTTTTTAAGATAGCTTCGCTAATGCCTAAAAAGATTAAGGGCAGGGGCCCTTGCCAGCAGAATATAATGAGCGAGCCCGACCTGGATAAACTGCCCGTTCTGAAGTGCTGGCCCCACGACGGTGGACGCTTTATCACACTGCCTGTTGTGCATACCCGTAATCCCCTTACAGGAGAACTTAATGCCGGAATGTACAGAATGCAGATCCTCGACCGTAAAACAACAGGAATGCACTGGCACAGGCATAAAACAGGGGCAAATCATTTTCAGGAGTATAAGAAGCTGGGCATGACAATGCCGGTAGCCGTAACTCTTGGAGGCGACCCTGTATACACTTATTGTGCAACAGCTCCCTTGCCCGAAGGTATTGATGAATATATCCTGGCCGGTTTCCTCAGGGGCAAAAAAGTGAAACAGGTAAAATGTATAACACAGGATCTTTATGTGCCCGAGGATGCCGATATAGTAATAGAAGGCTATATCGATCCTTCAGAAGACCTCGTGTGGGAAGGCCCCTTTGGCGATCATACAGGCTTTTATTCACTGGCCGACTGGTACCCGGGCTTTCATGTAACTGCAATAACCTACCGTAACAATGCCGTATACCCGGCAACCATCGTAGGTATTCCTCCCCAGGAAGATGCTGTAATCGGACTGGCAACAGAACGTTTGTTCCTCTACCCTGTTAAACTATCAATGCAGCCTGATATTATTGATTTTCATATGCCATCCCCTGGCGTTGCCCATAACCTTGTACTTGTAAAAATTGATAAAACCTACCCGGGCCAGGGTCTTAAGGTTATAAATTCGCTCTTCGGGGCCGGACAAATGATGTTCAGCAAATTCATCGTTGTGGTGGATAAGGATACCGACCTCAGGGATTATCAGGACATAGCCTTACGCGTAATAGAGAATTGTAACTTCAGATCGGATGTAATAGTGCAGATGGGACCTCTGGATGTCCTGGATCATTCTTCCGATTCATTCTCATATGGGGGAAAGATGGGAATAGACGCTACAGTTAAATTAAGCGAAGAAGCAGTTTCAGTTGCAGAAGAGTCAGAAAGTAAGAGTCTTAAAGCAGATATAAGCGCCTTTAGCTCCCTTGTTTCCATAAACTCTTCAATTAATAAACAGGAAGATCTCCCGGTGGCTATAGTCGGGGTTGATAAAAGCCTGAACTGGAAAAATGAGCTTGAGAAGTTCGCGGAAGAGTCGGCTTTTAAATATATTTTTGCCCTTGATGCCGGTGTGGATGTAAATAAGCTCTATACCTGCGCATGGCAGATACTGGCTAATACCGATCCGCGAAGAGACATTTATCATCATAAATCAAGCCTTATTATTAACTCAACTGCCAAGGCTCATCCCTCCGATAGGTTTCCACGCCTATGGCCAAATGTTGTTGTTTCGGATAATGCAACCATAGATAGAATAGACAGAATCTGGCAGGAACTTGACCTGGGAGAGAAGACAGCATCCCCGTCAAGAGAGTTTGCTTCGCTGCTTTTTAAGGGTGGGGCCGAGATTTCTCGTTAATTCTTTCCCAATAGTATTGCTGCAGTAAGATTAATAACTTAATTTAGTCGATTGGGAAAGAAACTTGATTAATAGTTTTCTGTGTCTGTACTTTTTTTTATACTGTTTTTGCCGGTAAACGACTTTAAGCTTATAGGTGACAGCACTTACCACTACGTTTTTTATGCCCTGTGGTTTGCTCTGCTTCTCTATTTGTTTGTACGGTACCAGCGACGGAGCCTGATGCATGCCCGCCGGCTCTTAAAGGAAAAGGAGCTGGCATTCAACGAGATAGAAAGGCAGCGACAGGAGCTGGAACTAAAAAACAGGGATATAACAGACAGCCTGGTATATGCCAGTTACATCCAGCAATCAATGCTGCCCTCCGAATTGTATTTTAACAAGGTACTGAAAGATGCTTTTGTTCTTTTCAGGCCCAGGGAGATAGTGAGCGGCGACTTTTACTGGGTAAGGAGGTCTCATGATAAGATTTTTGTGGTTGCAGCCGACTGTACCGGACATGGAGTGCCGGGTGCCTTTATGTCGATGATTGGAGTTGAATTACTTAACAAAATAATTATTGACCAGAAGATTCAGAAGGCCTCAGAAATATTGTATATTATGAGTAAGGGAATTGAGAGAACCTTCAGCAGGGGAGAAGAGGGATCCTCCACAATGAAGGATGGAATGGATATGGGCTTATGTATAATAGATACCAGGAAAAGAACCCTCGATTATTCGGGTGCATTTTTCCCGCTTTATGTAATTCGCGATAAAAGAATAATTGAGATTAAGGGCGACAGGTTAAGTATAGGACTGGATACGGATAGTTCATTTACCAGCAGCAGTCTTGAACTTCATGACGAAGATGTAATCTATATGTTCTCAGATGGGTATACCGACCAGTTTGGCGGACCTAATAATAAGAAATTTATGTACCGGAGATTCAGGCACCTCCTGCTTACCATCCATAACTTTCCAATGGCAGAGCAAAAGAATATACTTAAAGAATCAATTATTGCCTGGCAACGCGATAATGACCAGGTCGACGACCAGATGGTACTAGGGTTCAGACCAATGATAGGGATTAAGACCCCCTGGTAACAAAACTTTCTATAATTCTTATTAATTCAGAAGGCTGGAAGGGCTTGCTCAGGTATTCATCCATACCTGCCGAAAGGCACTTCTCTTTATCACCCAGCATCGCATTGGCAGTAATTGCTATTATGGGTGTATGCAGGCTTGTGCTTTTTTCAAGTTCCCTTATCTTGCCTGCAGCCGTAATACCATCCATTACAGGCAACTGTATGTCCATAAGAATTATATCATAAGTCGATTTTCCAAATTTATCCAGAGCCTCCTTGCCTGTAGTTGCAGTGTCAATGCTTTTAACAAGGCTTTTAAGGGTTATTTCAACAATTTTCTGGTTAGTCGGGTTATCCTCTACCAGGAGAACATTTGCATCGGCAAGTTTCTTCTCTTTACTTGTTACTGTTTTAAGCTCCTTAATTCTCTCTGCAGCCTTGCTTTGAATATCTTCAACAGGAGGTAAATCAAACGGCAGGGTGAAGCTAAGCTCAGAGAGCGCCGGAGATACAGTTGTTGTGTACTCGCCATTCAGTTTAGAGATTAGTTTAACCGCCATGCTGCCTATCTTTTCATCATCATAGCTGGCAGGATTAAATGCAGGAATCATAATATCGGCCGACACTTTTATTAAAACAAGCTCTTTCTTTCCCTTTTTACCGGCAGAGCCTGTACTTACTACTGCATTTATCTCATCAGTATTTTCTACAAGAAGTGAATTGAAAATATCAAGGAAAATCTGTTTCAGCGTTATCGGGTCACCGGTATACCTGTCGTTCACAATACCCGAATTATCTATTCTGAATTTCACCTTTCCTCCTGTATTTGCACTGAATATATCTATAGTGTTCTGAAGTGCTGATGCCAGGCTGAAACGTATTTGCTTCCTTGGTTCAAAAGATAATTCCTGGGCGCTCTGAAGGGTAAGATCATTAACTGCTTCAACCATATTGGTGGTAGAAGCAATCAGCGTTTCCAGCATCTCCTTCTGATCGTTGGCCGGTTTGGAATCCATCAGGTAATCTATAATAAAGGAGAAATTATTAAGAGGTGTCCTGATCCTGTGCGAGAAGTCAGACAGGTACCTGTCTTTATCTTCAATTAGGCCCTTCAGTTCCTCTATATCCCTTTTTCTTTCTTTCTCCCTTCTGAAAAGATATATCAGCGCAAGCAGAAGCAGCACGATACTGATTACCAGGCATATTAGTGCCGGAACGAAAAACCCGAAGGATATAAAAACTATTGAGGCAGTTAGCAGGAAAAGACTTACAATAATAAAGATCAGAAATCTGTCACCTTTTTTCAGGCCCGATAATATCATCCCGGGAAAAGATTCTTTTCTTTCATTCTTAGCATCTTGTATACCCATTTCCCGGATTAATATTATTGACCGAAGGTAAAGATATAAAATTCTTTTTTCACCTTAATTCTAAAAGATTAATTTTGTTTTAGCGGTACGAATTTTGATGATGTAAATTGAATCAAAAAAGCAGAGGAAGATGAGGATACTTATTTCTATAATATTGCTGGCATTTGGGACGCTTTTACTTACAGCACAGGACGAGGGTGAAGAGCTTGTAAAGTTTACTCCTGACTTCAGGTTTAATGATGGTATTTTTGTAAACTTTGAACAGGTTAAAAAGAACGAGCCCATTCCTAAAGCAAAGATTGTTACATCTGCCGATTACAATGCCCGCGATTTTTTCAGGCAGTTATTCGAAGGCGATGCAATTTATTATTACGATGCAATGGGAGTGCGCCAGGAGCTGGACAAAGATGGGATCTGGGGCTATTCAAGGAACGGAATCCTTTACAGGCAGATGCAGGGCACTTTTCACAGGATAACCTACGTTGGCAGTCTTTGTCATTACGTGGCAGATATAACAACTTACGACAGCAGGTACTATAATTCACCTTATAACTATTACAGCCCTTACGGTTACTCCCCGTATTCATATAACTCATACTACAGTCCTTATAGCTACAGTCCCTATGGTTATAGCCCCTATGCACCTGTTACCACTTCAAAGAATGAGCTCAGGCAGTATGTAATTGAATTCGAAACCGGTCGCGAAGTGGAATATGATACCAAGAATGTAGAGGTTCTTCTGATGAAAGATCCTGAGCTATATGATGAGTTTGTGCGCCTGTCGAGAAAGAAGAAAAAACAGATGTTGTTCTATTATATCAGGAAATACAACGAAAAAAATCCGCTTTATCTACCTAAAAAATAAGCTTATGTTAAAAAGATTAGTCCCGGCACTCCTTCTGTCAGTGCTTATCCTGCCCTCAAAGGCCCAGGCTCCCTTTCCAACAGCCGGAGAGATTGAAAGTTTTTACGCAACAGAAACACTGGTTGTTCTTGAGAACACAATGTTTTCCACCTATAATGCCTTTATCAAAAAAGCAATGGAAGAGTTTTGGGAGATCACTCCTTTTCGCTTTATCAGTGTTCAAGACTTTAATACAATAAGGGAGGATCCGGCATATTCATTTATTGTTCTTACCGAAACAAAGTTCGATAAAGACAAGTCGGGAGCAGTATTTAATTTTATGAACCTCCTCCTTGGCAAGGATGTTGGCCGCATAGAAGATATGCCGGAAATGTGTGCCCTTCCTCTTTCATTTGCAGGAGTCGAGGACATTGAATACGGCTTTAAGGTTGGTATTACACTGCGCTTTATGCAGACCCATGTTAAACATCTTTCCGAAGACCCCTCGGTTAAGGGTAAGAAATATCTTAAATATTATAACCAGTTCATCCCCCAGCTTGCAGATAAAACAGTTTTGCTTTCCAGGGAGGACCTTGAACCTGAATTACAGTCGGAGTCCAGGGTAAAAGAACTTTATGATCATGATATACAGGTAGTGGATGATGATGCAATACGGGATGCTATTGTTAACAGGACTGAAAAAACCCTTGTTCTGCATATGGTAGGACCTGAGAATCCCAGGGCAGGAGGGATGTGCTTTAAGATGCTGATTGGTACAGATGATGGAATGATGTACTTTTACGGTGAACATAAGATAACTCCGGCTAAGCCCAGGGGCCTGCAGGTAAACGACCTGAAAAGAATTGGACGCTTCTGATATGCAGCACGCACGGTAAATTATCGTCTTTAAATAAACTGTAGATATGAACGAGATCAGGGTATTAACAGAATCAGAGAGAAATTGGGCAATGTTTTGTCATCTCTCAAGCTTTGCCAGTTTGGTAGTTCCCTTTGGCGGCATTATCGGTCCGCTTATCTGCTGGTCGGCCAAAAAACACGAATCTGCTTTTGTGGATCAGAATGGTAAAGCTTCACTTAACTTCCAGCTTTCCATCTTCCTCTATATTATTATCTGCATTCCGCTGATGTTTGTTATTATCGGCTTTGT
>JAZBNV010000175.1:0-27801 GCA_036350795.1 Marinilabiliaceae bacterium | reverse complement strand
GGCAAGAATTGCCTGGGAAAGGGCATCCTCAAGCCCGTACTCCTTAAGCATTGCCTCGTTTACAATACATCCCTGTATATCGGCCGGGTAATCCCTGTCAAAAAATCTTCCCTGCGTTATTTCCATCTCGTAGGTATCAATAAAGTCATAATCAGCCCAGCAGGTTGTTAGCAACAGCGTCTCGTCAAGTTTTCCTTCAAGGGCATAACCATTATTGTTGTTATTCCTGTTGGGTACAGCGGTTGAAGCAGAAATATTGATAACTCCCGGTATTTCCTTTACCCTGTTTTTAAAGGCTTCAATCCTGGTGTCAAGATTACCGGCCCTTGAGATAACAAGTAATTGTTCTTTGTTGTAGCCTGGATCTTTATTTAACATAAAGGTAATTTGCCGGTACATAATAGTTGTACCGATAATAAGAATTATAGAAGCTGCAAACTGTATTACCACCAGTGCAGATCTTAACCTGCCTGTACCCGAGGTATTTTTTTTCTGACTTCTGAATGCCTCAAGCGGTGATGCAGACGAAAGATAGAAGGCAGGGTAGGAACCTGAAAGTACTCCAACAGCAAGTGCCAGGGCAATTAATAAGGGTATTGTATACCAGGTTCCCAGAAGTTCAAGTCCGAAGTTTGCATTCAGAAGATCATTAAACCAGGGTAATGAGAGTTTGACAAGTAAAACAGCAATTACAAGTGAGAAAAGGGTAAGCAATACAGACTCCGAAAGAAATTGCTTAACCAGGATGCTCTTTGTTGATCCTGCAACTTTTTTGAGGCCCACCTCCCTTGCTCTCCTGGCAGCCTGGGCCGTTGAAAGGTTCATAAAGTTAATTGATGCAATAACTATAATCAGTAATGCTACTATGCTGAATATCAGGAGGTACTTAGGATCGGAAGCTGGTTTAAACATCTGTTGGATTCCTGTTTCGAGGTGTACCTTTGAAAGTGGCTGAAGAAAAAATGTATACCTGTTGCCGGTACTCAGGAAATCCTCAAGTGTGGCATCGAAAAACTGTTCTATCTCAGGCCCTACATTGTCGGCTACCATCTGTGGTATTTTCTCTTCAACTGTTGCGGGCGACGAGTTTGCATTAAGAAGGAAATATGTACTCAGGTTATTGTTAAGCCAGATGGGGTTTTGAGAATTTGGATTTGTCATAAAAGACAAAATAACATCTGCTTCAAAATGACTTGTTTCGGGGAAATCTTCCATTACACCGCTTATGGTATAATAATTGGTATTATCTCCCATCTGCACTGTCTTATCTATTGGCGATTCGTTGCCGAAAACCCGTGCTGCAAAAGATTCGGAAACAACCATTTTATATGGTTCGTTTAATACGGTATTAATGTTTCCGTGGATTAGCGGAATACTGAAAAACCGGAAGAAGGATGAGTCAGCTTCAATAACTTCATCTTCCTCGTAGTTCTGATTGTTGTACCTGAAGTTGGTGACACCAAAACCATTTATTCTGCAGAATTCTTCAATCTCAGGGAAACCCTTTTGCATTGAGGGACCAATAATTGGAGCAGAAAAGGCACCGAGAATCTCCTGTTCTCCGATTTTACCATTCAGGATAAGCCTGTAGATCCTGTCTTTCTTAGTATTGAAATCATCATAGCTGGCTTCGTGAGCTATATAGGTTGCAATAAGTATACTGCATGCGATACCTACCGAAAGTCCGAGCAGGTTGATAAGAAAATAGACCTTTTGCCTGTTGAAAGATCTTAAACTGTGCTTAATAATTGTGCTTAACATGATCAGGTTTTCTGGTGTTTATAATAAGGAAGAAAGAACTCTGGGAGTTATCCTCCTTTTATTCATCTAAATGACGGTGATCATGATTAAAAGTTGCAGCTCTTCTATAATTCGCCTAAAAAGAACAGTTCTTTTTCGATTGCCACTATCCTCTGGCGGGCCTGGTTTGCAAAGGGAATCATTACCTGATCGGTTTCCAGTCCTCTTTTTTCTGCTATTTTCTGGTATTTATTTGTCTGTTTTTCAAGAAACTCCCGGTACGACTTTAAGGCAAGTTTATAATCCACAACACTTTTTTCTGTCCGCCCGAGCTGTTCGTACATCCGGGCAGCCTTATAAAGATATTCCGGCTCTGCCGGATCATAATTTATAGCTTTATGATATGCCTCAACGCTGGCTGCACATGAATTGATATCAGACCAGGCCGTGCCTATGGAAGCATATACAGAACCAATAAATACACTGTCAGGGTTCATAAGATCTATAGTGTATTTAAGGAGGTCTATTCCTTCTTTCTTATTATGCATTGTTGTAAGTGCAAGTCCCAGGTAGTAACTTGCTTCTGAATTTAGCGTGTCGTCCCTGAAAAAGACCCTGAGATGTGGTACTGATTCATTAAACTGATTGGTGTTAAGTAAGGATATTCCCAGGTATTTATGAGTAAATACTGTTGAATCGCCTGCTTCAAGCGCTTTCCTGAAATAGAAGATTGCATCGTCATAATCCTCGAGCCTGTAATTGATAAATGCTGTTGTTTTCAGCACCGGTATATAGAGACTATCCCTGGTGTATCCTTCATTGAGAATGTCAAGAGCAAGGTGAGGGGCCTGCATCATGGCATGAACATTTGCAATACTGGTTGTTAACGACAGATCTTTCTTGTTTATCTGCCATGCCCGTTTGAAATGAGTAAGAGCCCCAATCTCATTTTTATTGTTATAGAAGCAGGTACCCAGGTTTTTCCTGTAGAGGTAATTATCAGGAAAGGAATCGATAAGGATGCTGTAATAGTTTTCTGCTGTTTTGTACTGCTTATTCTTCAGCGCAATCCTGCCAAGATTTCTCAGGGAGTGCATATCTGATGAGTCGGCCCGGTATAAATCTTCATAAATTGAGTATGCAGATTTTGTGTCGCCAAGCAGTTCGTGGCATTCGGCTTTGTGATAATTAACTGACCTCTTGCCTTCTGTATTTATTTGTTCATAAATCGTGAGTGCTTCCTGGTATTCCTGCCTCTCCTGGAAGGCCAGGGCCATTAATTCCATGATCTCATTATTCCCGGGGCTGGATTCAAGTATCTCACTGCAAAGACTGATTACCTTATTAAAATCCTTTTCCCTGAATGCCTTTTCAGCAAGATCCGGCTGTGCTGAGAGCAATTGTGAAACGAAAATTAATAAGGCAGTTATAATATTTCTGTTTATTAGCATCAGAGTATTAATTGGTTTTGCCCAAAGTTATAACGAAATATTTAGTTAAGCAACTAATAAAATCTTTTGCTAACTTATTGCAGCAGCAGGTCATATTTTTATTTCTCATATATAAATGATTATTAATTTTTTATATATTAGTGCGATCAAGGGAACGACCGTTACCGGCTTAATGGCAACTAATGGAGCTTTCTAATAAAGTAAGGGAAATAATGATGGAAGATCGCCTTATGTTTGTATACAGGGGCGTTGTTACCAATCAGAATTCCGAGGCACTCTTGTTGCTGCTGGAGAAGGAGATGGAGCAGTCTGAGTTTGGGTTTATAGGGCGCAAGAGGCTCTTTATGTTTGTGCTTGAAAGCCTGCAGAATGTATCGCGTCACAGTGTAAACGGCGATAGCGATATAATGTCGCTGGTGGTTTATTCTAAAAAGGACAGGGGCTATACCGTTACAACGGCTAATGTTATAAACTCTGCCGACGAAGCAGAGCTGAGGGAGCAGCTTGATCTGCTTAACCGTCTCGATGCCCCCGAAATAAGGAAACTCTACAGGGAGAAATTAAGTACCACGGATTTAAGCTCCAAGGGAGGAGCCGGGCTTGGTTTAATTGAAATGGCAAAGAAGACCGGCAATAAGCTTGATTATGATTTTGTGCCTATCGACTCAGATTCTCTCTACTTCGTATTAAGTAAAACTGTTGATACCACCGGTACCAGTATTAACCCTGGGGGTCAGACAAGAGAATATTCGGGCAATAATATTATAAGCCTCGAAAAAATGATGTCTGAAAACAGGATTGCCATGGTATGGTCGGGTCACCTGACATCTGACGTTGAAAAACAGGTGCTTTCGTTTACCGAAACCCGCATGCATGAAGAAGACCTTGAAATAAAGGTAAGACGCAGGGTATTCAGCATTATGGTTGAATGCCTGCAGAATATCTCGAAATATAATCCCGGTTCAGAGATAGAGGAACAGCTTGGTATGCCAATTGCAATGATAAGCTCTGAAAAAGGCGGGATGAGGTTAACCACCGGTAACCTTATCAGGAACAGCAAGATTCCTGATATGAAGGAAAAACTCAATACTGTGAACAGGTATGACAAAAATGGCCTGAAGGAACTTTACAGGATTTCTCTTGCTGGTGAAGATCTGAGGGCAGAGAGAACAGGTATAATGGGCTTAATTGATATAGCCCGCAAGTCGGGTCATAAGCTCGATTACAGGTTCGACGAGATAAATTCAGAGTATTCCTATTATTCTCTGAGCGTGCTGGTTGATGTTAATGGTAAGGAAAATCCTTAAGCTCAACATTTTCTCCATCAATTTCGAGGTAGGCAGGTTTGTTAAACCAGTTTCCAAGAATAAAGAGTCTGCTTCCCGACCCAATAGCTTCGTCTATTAAAATATGCCTGTGGCCAAAAACAAAATAGTCAACAGGTCTTTCTTTTAAAATATGCGAGGCATATCTGAAAAGCTCTTCGTTTTCAGCTCCCCGGTATTCTTTATAGTAGCTTTTGGCGAGCCTGCTTTTAAGCGACCAGCGGTGAGCCAGCCCGATACCGAACCCCGGGTGGAGCATCGAGTAGAGTTTCCTTAAAAAGTTATTCCTGAAGATCCAGAGCAGTATCCTGTAGCTGCGGCTATCAGTTCCAAGGCCTTCACCGTGTGCCACATGAAATAGTTTTCCATTAATCTCCAAATCCTGAGGCCCGGTATGGAGGATCATTCCACATTCTGCGTTAAGATAATCATCAATCCACATATCGTGGTTCCCGGTAAAGAAGTGCACCTCTATACCGCTATCGGTAAGCTCAGAAACCTTTCCGAGGAAGCGGGTGAAGCCTTTTGGCACTACCTTTTTGTATTCCCACCAGAAATCGAACACATCTCCTACAAGGTATATTACAGATGAATCGGCCTTAATCGAATCGAGCCATTTTACCACGTGGAGTTCTCTATCCCTGGGCTTGCTTTTCCCTTTCAGGCCAAGGTGAAAATCGGAGGCAAAATATATTTTTCCTTTCTTTTTCACTTAATCAAAAAGCTGGTTAAGTTTAATCTGTAAAGATCTCCCGAACAGGTTCTTCCCGATTATTTCACCCTGTTTATTAAGCAGGTAATTTGCAGGAAGTTCCGTAACATTAAACTTTATAGCATTTACCGGGTTTTCAGGATCGTCCTCCCTGACGTTTACCCATGGCAGCTCGTCAAACCTTACGGCCTGTTTCCACGCTTCCTCATCCGGGTCAAGGTTTACCTGGTATATCTCGAAACCCCTGCTGCGATATCTTTTGTAGAACTCCTTGAGCTGGATATTATTGGCAATACATTCTTTTGATCCGGCCGACCAGAAGGTTAACAAAACATATGATTTATTCCGGAAAGAGGAGAGCTTTATTCTTTTACCTTCAATAGAAGTGAGTTCCATGTCCATATCAGTTCCTTCCACCTCAGCTGCCAGTGCCGTGAGGCTGTTCATCCTCATATTGTTTATCTCAGTTTCAAGGTTCTGTGCCAGCGACATTGCCTGTTTTGACCGGGGATAATACTTGTTCAGAGTGTCGGAAACCAGTTTCAGGTACTGCGCGTCGGTGGGTCTGTAAAGTACATATGCATTCTCATTCAGACGCTGGTAAAGGGCTTTAATCGACGAGAAAGATTTAAGGTGCTCAATAATATATTTAATATTATGCATTCTTTGTTCCTCAACTACAGACATATACGCTTCTTCATATTTCGCGCGCTCGCTATCATATTCTGCACTTTCGGGCAGGGCATTATATTTTTTAGTCAGGGAATCAAGCGAAGCCAGGGTCTCTCCCAGTTTCAGGTCCAGCATCCTCAGGTCTTCAGATTCTTTTGACCCTGTCACCTGGTACTTGTCATGCAACTTCTTCCCTTCGAAGGCAAGAGAAATATTATCGCCGGGGTAGGCAATAATAGTAACCAGTTCGCTGCTGCCAAAACCTATGGTATAAAACTCCGGCACATTGTTAGTGGTTTTGAACCTGAATTTCCCGGATTTGCTTATCCTTGCAGAATCAATAAATACCGACCTGTCTACTTCAATCCTGTTAAATTTCAGGTAATCCTTTCTTTCTCCCTGATAGGTTCCGCTAATATTTATCTGTTCGCCTTTATTGCATGATGACAGAAGAATCATTAGTGCAAGCAGCGGATAAGCTATCCCTGATATTTTCATCTTTTAATTCTATTACTTGTTAAACAACAGTTCCAGGGTTTCAATCAGGTCATCTCCTCTCAGATCCTTAGCTATAATGCGTCCTTCAGGATCGAGCAGGAAGTTTGCCGGTATAGAGCTGAATTTATAGAGATCCACTACCATCGACTCCCAGTATTTGAGATCGCTTACATGGATCCATTCGTCCAGTTTATCATCCTTTATCCCTTTAAGCCAGGCTTCGCGGGTCTGGTCGAGAGAAACCTGGAATATTTCAAGGCCTGAATCATGATATTTCTTATATGCTTTTACGAGATTGGGACTTTCCTGGCGGCAGGGAGGGCACCATGCTGCCCAGAAATCGAGCAAAACAACCTTGCCCCTGGTAGAAGATAGGCTTACCTCCTTACCTTCTGTGTCGGGTAATGTAAAATCGGGTGCGGTATCTCCGATACCATAGGGACTCGATTTAATATTTTGTGCTTCAATAGTTTCCACAAGGGATATAATTTGCTCGTGGAATGATATAATTGCTTCTGATTCGGGGTAAAGACCGAAAAGAATGGAATCAACCTTTTTAAAATAATCCAGGTCTTCTGCGGGATTCATTACGTAGATGCCCGGCGAAACCTGCTGGTAGAGTGCTACCATTGCTACCATGGATCTGAGGTTATTATCAATATATTCTTTGGTGTAAGCATTTATACCTTCAAGAATTTCCTGTGCCCTGCTGTCGAGATCATTCATGATTTGGTTCAGATCGGGACTGTCAATATTATCATTATAAATTTCTGAAAGTCCACCCAGGTCGTTAATTGCAGATGAAAGACGTTTATTGTATTCGTACATGGCACTTGTGCCGGGCGAGCCATCAATAAATGTAGGAGAGCCGAGCGAATCGGCATGCGACTCAATTGTTATGGTCTGATCGGGCTCAATCAGGGTCATAAGGAAGCTTTCATTACTTGTTTTAAGCAGGAAGAACTCCGGCATATCAATATTTCCTTCAATAAGAAAATATCCGTCTGCATTTACCTTTACCGAGTCGAAAGGTACCAGGGCCTGGCCTGTAAGACGTTCAAGGTATAGAGTTGTAGAATCTCCGGCTCCCAATATCTTACCGTTAATTGTAAATCCGGATTTTGTGCAGCCGGGTATTAATAAAATTAACAGGGAAAGTATTATTAAATTTCTCATAAATTAAAATTAAGATTATTGTATCATTTTTTAATCAGAATAAGCTTGCAAATGTATATTTTTGCACGGGATAATCTACTTCTGAAGCGTTATCCGGATTTAGGGGCTGAAAATAGTTAATATTTGCTATTATCGGCAAAAAAGCTTAATTTAAGTTGGATAAGTTTATAAATAAGACAAGATGGGGTATATAGAATTTGATAAGAGTGAGCTCGTTAATCTCGAATATTCATTAGACAGGGAGATACTCCGAACCAGCAGGACAGGTTCGTATTCTTCTTCCACTATTGTAGGTTGTAATACACGCAAGTACCATGGCTTGCTGGTATCGCCTGTTGATAGTTTTGATGGTGAACGTTATGTGCTGCTATCGACACTTGATGTAAGTGTTGCACAAAACGATATGACTTTTAATATCGGTATACATAAGTTCAGAGGTGAGCATTTCAGTCCGAGGGGTCATAAGTACCTGAAAGAATTCAGTGCTGATCCCGTACCGGCGATGCAATTTGAAGTGGGTACTGTTGTTGTGAGACAGGAAAGGGTAATGTCGAGTAATTCAGACCAGGTATTGATAAAGTATACACTTGTGTCTGCCCCCGGCAAGGTGATGCTTCAGTTCAGGCCCTTACTTGCCTTCAGGAAAATACACGAACTTACATACTCCAACCTCTATGTAAACAGGAAAGTCGGGAAAATAGCCAATGGGATCAGGATTAAGATGTATGAAGGATTTCCATACCTGCATATGCAGTTTTCGAAGGAAGCAGATTTTGTCCCCGTGCCAGACTGGATTAAAGACGTTGAATACCCTGAAGAACAGGCCAGGGGATATGATTTTAAAGAAGACCTATACCGCCCGGGTTATTTTGAAGCAGGTCTTAATGTAGGTGAATCTCTTATTTTTTCTGCTTCTACAGAAGAGATTAAGCCGGCAGGATTGAAAAGAAAATTTACATCCGAAACATATACAAGGGTTGCCAGGGATAACTTCAGGAATTGTCTTATCAACTCTGCCAACCAGTTTATTATAAGAAGGGGGGGCGATACAGATATTATAGCCGGTTACCACTGGTTTGGTTCATGGGGACGCGACACTTTTATTTCTCTGCCCGGCCTGAGCCTGAGCCTGGGAGATATAAAGACTTTCAGGGATGTTATGGATACCCAGGTAAAAAGGATGAAGAAAGGATTATTTCCTAATATGGGAACTCCTTCCAACCCGGCATTTAATTCTGTTGATGCACCAATGTGGTTTATATGGGCTGTACAGCAATACAGTCTCAGCGGTGGAAAGGATGCCTGGACCAGGTATGGAAAAGCAGTGAGGGAGGTTATTGATTCATTTATTAGGGGAACCTCTTTTGGAATTGAGATGCATCAGAACGGGCTTATTTATGCCGGGGCAGAGGGAAAGGCTCTTACATGGATGGATGCCATAAATTCTGAGGGTCCTGTTACACCAAGAGCAGGGTATAATGTGGAAATAAACGCCCTCTGGTACAATGCCCTGTCTTATGCCCTTGAAATGTCGGATGCCATTACTGATAAAGCTTTCCGGGACAGGATTAATCACCTGCCGGGGCTTGTAAAAAACAGTTTCCTGGAGATGTTCTGGTATGAAGAAGGCAGGTACCTGGCAGACTATGTTGACAGGCACGGAGAGAGGAACCTCTATGTACGGCCCAATATGGTATTTGCTACATCGCTGCCTTACAGAATGTTAAGCCCCGAGATGGCAAAGGATGTACTGGCGAGGATTGAAAAGGAACTTCTTACCGAAAGGGGACTGAGAACATTATCGCCCAAAAACCCTGATTATAAGGGGATTTATTCGGGCAACCAGGATAAACGCGATGCGGCATATCACCAGGGCACTGTATGGCCATGGCTTGTGGGTCATTTCTGTGAGGGCTATCTTGAATTATACGGATCGCGTGGTATTGAGAAAGTGAACCGCATTATCAACGGATTTGAGGATGTGATGTTTGAACATGGTATAAGCTCTGTGTCTGAAATTTACGATGGTGATCCTCCTCACCAGCCCCGGGGTGCTATCTCTCAGGCCTGGAGTGTGGGAGAACTATTACGGGTAATTGACCTCATCGATCAGAAAACCGCAGGAAAAGAAATGAAAAAATGAAGGTATTAATGTTTGGGTGGGAATTTCCACCTCATATAAGCGGAGGATTGGGTACGGCAAGCTACGGGCTTACCAAAGGAATGTCAGCAATGCCTGATATGGAAGTTCTTTTTGTTGTTCCCAGGGCCTACGGTGATGAGGATCAGACTTCTCTTAAGCTGATTGGTGCCAATAATGTTAAAGTGGCATATAAGAAAATATTTTACAAAGGCAGCACCCGGACTTTTGACAAGATAGAAGTAGAATCGCGTATTGTGCCCTATACCGACCCTGACGAATTCTGGAAGCTTACACGCACTGAAAAGAGCTCAGTATCTAAACTGGTTAAGACTGATGACGAGGGGAAACTTGAATTTTCGGGTAAGTATGGAGACAATCTGATAGAGGAAATTGAGAAATATGCCATTGTTGCTTCTGTGATAGCTGCCGAAAATGATTTTGATGTAATACATGCTCACGACTGGCTTGCATATCCAGCTGGTATAGCAGCCAGGAATGTTTCAGGGAAACCCCTTGTAATACATGTTCATGCAACTGACTTCGACAGGAGTGGAGGTAAGGTAAACCCTGTTGTATTTAACATGGAAAAGGAAGGCATGAACCTGGCCGACAGGATAATTGCTGTAAGTAATCTTACCAGGGATACTGTTATCAACAGGTATGATATAGATCCTGAGAAGGTCACAACGGTTTATAATGCTGTCGACCCGGTAGATATTGATGAAGAAGGATCAGTCAAAAAGAGCATTAATGATAAGATTGTTACCTTCCTGGGCAGGATCACCCTGCAGAAAGGACCTGAATATTTTATCGAAGCAGCATACAGGGTGCTAAGAAGGATGCCGAATGTACGCTTTGTTATGGCAGGTAGCGGCGATATGATGGAGAAGATGATAAAACGCGCTGCATCGCTGGGTATTACCGACAGGTTTCATTTTACCGGCTTCCTGAAGGGGGATGACGTTTATAATATGCTGCGCCAGAGCGATGTATACCTTATGCCTTCAGTATCAGAGCCTTTTGGGATATCACCCCTGGAGGCAATGCAGTCGAATGTGCCGGTAATAATCAGTAAACAATCGGGTGTGGCAGAAATACTTACCCACGCTGTAAAAGTCGATTTCTGGGATATAGATGCCACTGCCGATGCAATACATGCGATTCTTTCCTACCCGGCAATGGCAAAAATGTTTAAGGAGGAAGGAAGGGCCGAGGTTGAAAAACTGAAATGGGAAAATTCGGCCAGAAATGTAAGAGAAGTATACGAATCTGCTATAAATAATTGAAAAACTACTGTATGATGAATGGAATTGTATTGTATTTCGAAGTACACCAGCCTCTCAGACTGAAGCGTTACAGGTTCTTTGATATTGGTAATGATCATTACTATTATGATGACTTTACCAACGAAAGCATCCTGCGCAGGGTGGCAGGGGATTGTTATATTCCGGCCAACAGGGTTTTGCTTGATATTATAAGGGAATCGGGATCCGACTTTAAGGTAACTTTTTCCATTACCGGTGTTGTGCTCGATCAGCTTGAGCTCTATGCACCTGAAGTAATTGAATCGTTCAGGGAACTTGCCGATACCGGCTGTGTTGAATTTCTTGCCGAGACCTATTCGCATTCGCTTTCATGTATGAAGGACAGGGCGGAATTTACAAGGCAGACAAAAAAGCACCTTGAGAAAATAAAGCAACTCTTTGGTGTTGAGCCACGTACATTCAGGAATACAGAGTTGATATATTCAGATGAAATAGGTTCGTGGGTAGCAGATATGGGCTTTGAAACAATGCTTACCGAAGGGGCCAAACATATATTGGGATGGAGATCACCTGATCATTTGTATTGCAACAGCATCAATCCCAGGCTGAAGATTCTGCTTAGAAATTACCAGATGAGCGATGATATTGCATTCAGGTTTAGCAACAGCTCATGGAGCGAATGGCCCCTTACTGCCGATAAATTTGCAGGCTGGATAAAGGCTAAAGCACGTGATTCGGAGTTGATAAATATATTTGCCGACTATGAAACCTTTGGCGAGCACCAGAAGGCTGGTACAGGAATATTCGATTTCCTGAGAGCCATGCCTTCGTCAGTTATAAAAACAACTCCTTTCAGGTTTATGACTCCGTCGGAGGCAGCAACTGAATTTCAGCCTGTTTCGGCGATAGAGGTACCCCGTGCTATTTCATGGGCTGATGAAGAAAGGGACCTGACCGCCTGGTTGGGTAATGATCTGCAGGATGCTGCTTTCAATAAGCTGTATAGCCTGGCCGGCATGGTTAACAGGAGTAAAGACGGTGCACTGGCAAAAGACTGGGAGTATCTGCAGGTAAGTGACCACTTTTATTATATGTGCACAAAATTCTTTTCTGATGGTGCGGTACATGCTTATTTTAATCCTTATGAAACTCCCTATGATGCATTTATGAATTATATGAATGTTCTGAGTGATTTTGAGATCAGGCTTAACCGTGAATTCCCGGAAGAAGATCAGAACAGGATTGTAAATAAACTGAGAGAAGATATCGAAGCAAGGAAAGAGGAGCTTGCATTAAAAGAATCAGAGATAAGGAAACTAAGAACCCGGGTAAAAACTCTGAGTGCAGCTAAAGAAACAAAAAAAACAAAATCACCAGCCATATCACGAAAGACCGGAAGTTCTTCCGGCAAGGAGAAGAGTAAAAGCGAGTAAGATAAATTAAGAAGCAATTTTTTATGAAGAATGATTTGAGTGTTGACCTGCTTTTTGAAACAAGCTGGGAGATATGCAATAAGGTTGGAGGTATACATACTGTAATATCGACTAAAGCCCTGAATATAGTAAGACAACTTGGCGACAATTATATTTTAATAGGACCCGATGTATGGAGGAATGATAGTGATAACCCGGAATTTATACCCGATAACACAATATTTGATGATTGGGTTGATAAGGCTCATAGCGAGGGATTGCGGGTGCGCACCGGGAGGTGGAATATAGAAGGTAAGCCTGTGGTGATCCTGGTGGATTTTACACAGTATTTTGAACAGAAAAACGAAATTTTCGCCAGGTTATGGGAGAGTTACCGGCTTGATAGTCTATCGGGAGAATGGGACTATATGGAACCTGCATTGTTTGGCTATTCGGCTGCAAGGCTTATTGAAAGTTTTACGGGCTTTTACAATCAGCATCAGGATATTATTGCCCAGTTTCATGAGTGGATGACTGGCTGTGGTGTTCTCTATCTTAAGAGTTCTGCCCCCTGGGTGAGTACTGCCTTTACCACACATGCTACAGTTCTGGGGAGGTCGATAGCAGGCAATAACCGGCCTCTTTACAGCAAACTTAAAGAATTTAATGCATACCAGCTGGCGCGTGAATTTAATGTACAGGCGAAAGTATCTCTTGAGAAAATCTCTGCCAATGAGGCGGATGTATTTACTACAGTAAGCGATATTACATCGCTCGAATGTTCTGCTTTCCTTGATAAGCCGGTTGATATTGTAACACCAAATGGTTTCGAGGATAATTTTGTTCCCTCTCCTGAAACTTTTGCTGAATCGCGGGCAGCAGCACGAAAAAAGTTACTCGAGGTTGCATCGGTTGTATGCGGCGAAGAGATGCCTCCAGACAGCTTCCTTGTAATTACCTCGGGCAGATACGAATATCTGAACAAGGGAATTGATGTGTATATAAATGCTCTGAAGGAAGCCGAATCCAAACTCAAGAAATCACGTAAGCTGCTTGCATTTATTACAGTGCCAGCCTATCATAAAGGACCCAGGAAGGACCTTGCCGATTTCCTGGAAGGTAGGATTACTTCATTTAACAGTGAAGAAAAGATTCTTACACATACACTGCACGACAGGGATAATGACCCGGTAATCAGGGAACTGCATAGCGTGGGACTTAGCAATGAGCAGGGCTCTGCAATCAAGGTTATTTTTGTCCCATCATACCTCAATGGCTCTGATGGTATATTCAATATGCCTTATTTTGACCTGCTGGCAGGTTTTGACCTGAGTATATTCCCTTCTTATTATGAACCATGGGGATATACACCGCTGGAGAGCCTGATGTTTTCTGTACCTACTGTTACAACTACCCTGGCGGGTTTTGGAATGTGGGTAAGAGACCATTATAAAAAGCCCGGGAAAGGAATCCTGGTAGTAGACAGGAATGATTCCAACAGGTCAGATGTTATTACAAATATTGCAGCTTTTATTGCTGATCTGCATTCAGTTGAAAATACAGAAACTGACAGCCTGAAGAAAGAGGCGCATGAGATTTCGCGTATTGCCACCTGGGATAAGCTTGTGCAGTATTATTACAGGGCATATGCTCTTGCACTTGAGAAATCAGCTCCCCGTAAAATGGAGCCCAGGATGCTTTCTGAAAGCCTGCTCAAGACAAGCTATATTGCCCGTAAACCCCACGAAAAGCCCGTGTGGAAGGATATGTTCATTGAGAGCAATATACCTGATAAGTTACTTGCCCTTAAAGATATTTCCATGAATCTCTGGTGGTCGTGGAACCCTGAAGCAAAGGAACTATTCAGCCGTATTGACCCCTCGCTGTGGGAAGAAACATCAGGTAACCCAGTTATGCTGCTTTCGAAGGTAGATTATAAACGGCTAAAGGTTCTTTCGGATGATAAAGAGTTCCTGGGCCTGCTTGATAAGGTATATAAGGATTTTACAGACTATATTTCTGCAAAGCCTGATGAGGACACCCCGGCAATAGCTTATTTCAGCATGGAGTACGGCCTTCATCATACACTCAAGATTTATTCCGGCGGACTGGGAGTACTGGCCGGGGATTACCTTAAGGAGGCCAGCGACTCAAATAAGAATATTACCGCGGTTGGTCTCTTGTACAGATACGGTTACTTCAGGCAGCAACTTGATCCTTCGGGAAGGCAAATGGCAGTTTATGACCTTGAGGACTTTTCTGCTCTGCCTCTTAAGCCTGTAGCCGACAATGATGGGAATCACATGTCAGTTAGCCTTGTATGGCCCGGCAGAACGGTTAAAGCAAAAATATGGCTGCTAAGTGTAGGAAGAATAAAATTATACCTGCTCGATACTGATCTTGAAGAAAATACTCCTGAAGACCGGAAAGTGACACATACTTTATATGGCGGCGACAACGAAAACAGGCTGAAGCAGGAGTTGATCCTGGGTATAGGTGGCATAAGGGCCCTCAGGGTTCTCGGTGTTAAACCTGATCTGTACCACAGTAATGAAGGTCACTCTGCTTTTATAGGTCTGGAAAGAATACATTTTCTTATGCTGAAAAGGCACCTTACCTTTGATGAGGCACTTGAGGCTATTCGTTCCACCACTCTTTTTACAACCCATACCCCGGTACCGGCAGGACACGATTCATTTGATGAAGAGCTGCTTCGTAAATATATTCCACATTATGCTGAAAGGTTGAAAATAACCTGGGAGAAACTAATGAGCCTGGGCCGCATCGAAAATGATCATTCCGGGAAATTCAATATGAGTTACCTGGCAGTAAGGTTAAGCCAGGAAGTAAACGGGGTAAGTAAGCTGCATGGAGAGGTATCGCGCTCAATGCTTAACGTACTATGGCCCGGTTACCTCAAGGAAGAGTTGTTTATTGGTTATGTAACTAACGGGGTACATACCCCGACATGGATTTCTGCTAACTGGAAGAAGACCTTTGATACGCTGTGTGGAGAGAGTGGTTTCAACCAGCGAAACAGGTCTGACTGGGAGAAGATACATCAGCTGCCCGATGAGGAAGTATACAGGATTAAACTGGCTAATAAGAAGGTTCTTTTTAATTGGATAAGGACAAGGATAAGATCAGAAATGATTGACAGGAGAGTAAGCCCAAGGCAGCTGACAAATATTGATCAGAGACTTAACCCGGAGGTACTTACTATTGGTTTTGCCAGGAGATTTGCAACTTATAAGAGAGCAACCCTCCTGTTTCGTGATCTCGATCGCCTCGACAGTATTATTAATAACCCGGTTAAACCCGTACAGCTTCTCTTTGCAGGCAAGGCTCATCCTCACGATGGAGCAGGCCAGGATCTAATAGCCAGGATTAATGAAATTTCCCAGATGCCGCGTTTCGAAGGGAAAATAGTTTTCCTTGAGAATTATGATATGGATATGGCAACAATGCTGGTAAGCGGTGTGGATATCTGGCTCAATACACCCACACGTCCTCTCGAAGCTTCAGGTACAAGCGGAGAGAAAGCTGTTATGAACGGAACCCTTCATTTCAGCGTGCTTGATGGATGGTGGGTAGAAGGTTACAGGGCTTATGCCGGCTTTGCTTTGCCTCTCAGGCGAACCTTTGCCAGCCAGGATCTCCAGGATACAATCGATGCAGAAACAATCTATAACATGCTTGAATCGGAGATTATACCTGCTTATTATAATGTAAATGACAGGGGCATACCAACTGAATGGACAGCATATATTAAAAATTCCATAGCAAAGATTGCTCCTGAATTTACAATGTGCAGGATGATTGATGACTATTACGAGAGATTTTATAATAAATTGTGGGAAAGATCGAAGAAACTAAAGGAGAATGATTACTCTAAATGCACTGATTTATCGACCTGGAAAAACTGGATGAGGGCAGAATGGCCCAAGCTGGAAATACTCTCACAAAGTTTTGACCGTCCTGATGATTCTAATTATAAAACCGGTAAGGTATACAGGGGCAAGGTTATCCTTAATACCCACAGCATCCCCTCAGAATATGTTGGGGTGGAGTTTGTTATTACAAAGGGAACCGGTAATAAGTACAAGTTTGTTTCTGCATATGAGTTAAAAAGAGTAAGTGAAAAGGATGGCAAGGCTCTTTATGAGCTGGAGATGACTCCGGAAAAAGCAGGTAAGTATTTTTACGGACTGAGAATCTTCCCCATGCACCCTGATCTTCCTCACCGCCAGGATTTTTACCTGCTCAGGTGGATTGATTAATTTTTCTCAGGGGTTCGTTCTTAAACACAAGAGCTGTCCTGGCAGGCAGGTAAAGCGGCAGATCAGGTGGTGTGTTCAGGTGACTGCCTTCGGGACGTTGCGACAGGTAAAGAATACCCGTGTCAATCCTGTCCTGTCCGCCGAATTCGCTTTTGTCGCTATTCAGAATAATCCTGAACCTGCCGCTAACAGGGATGCGGTAGCCGGTATATGAATTATGGGGGTGGAAGTTGAAAATAAACAAGAGGCCTGCCCTGCTAAAGGCAATAATACAATCATTTACTGATGAATATATCTTTTCTGGCTGTCCCGTCCCGAAAAGGTTTTCATCCCTTACCATTTGTATCATTGCCCTGTCAAATAAATTCAGCATCCTGTACCTCAGGCCCTGGTTGTCTGCCAGGCTCCATTGTCTGCGTGCATATTTAAAGCTCCAGTTGTTGCCTTCCCTGGGAAAATCGATCCATTCGGGATGCCCGAATTCATTTCCCATAAAATTGAGATAACCGCTCTGGCCTGTTGAAAGGGTGAACAGCCTGATCATTTTATGAAGCGCTATGGCCCTGTCAATAATAAGTGAGTCTGTGCCGGTGATCATTTCGTTGTACATAGCTGCATCAGCCAGCCTGAACATCAGGGTTTTATCGCCCACCAGGGCCTGGTCGTGAGATTCGCAGTAAGTAATTGTTTGCTCTTCTGCACGGTGCCGGCTCATTTCAAAAAACAGTTTATCTACATCCCAGTCCTCATCTCTTTTTTCTTTTATGATTTTTATCCAGAAATCGGGTGCCCCCATATTTAACCTGTAATCAAACCCAAGACCATATTCATCCAGTGTGGCCGAGGTGCCTGGCATTCCGCTCATCTCCTCTGCAATAGTAATGGCTCCGGGTTTCAGCTCATGAATAAGGCTGTTTGCCAGTTTCAGGTAGTTGATTGCATCAGGGTCCTGGTTTCCGTCAAAGTACATCGAGTAATCAACAAAGTCACGGCTCAGCCCGTGGTCATAATAGAGCATACTTGTTACCCCGTCAAAGCGGAAGCCATCAAACTGGTATTCTTCAATCCAGTACCTGCAGTTTGACAGGAGGAAGTGTATTACATTATCCTTACCATAGTCAAAACAAAGAGAGTCCCATGCCGAATGTGTACCCCTGGCACCTGTATGGAAATACTGGCCCTGCTTACCGGCAAACAATGCAAGGCCTTCTTCAGTATTTTTTACCGAATGCGAATGGACAAGGTCCATTATTACGTTTATTCCGTAAGCATGGGCATCGTCGATAAGGGCTTTTAATTCGCCCGGAGTGCCAAACCTGGACGAAACAGCAAAAAAGTTGGACACATGATAGCCAAACGACCCGTAGTAAGGATGTTCCTGTATTGCCATAAGCTGCAGTGTGTTATATCCTGCATCCACAATGCGTGGCAACACTTCTTTCCTGAATTCTTCAAATGTGGAAACCTTTTCCTCCTCAGAAGACATCCCTATATGGGCTTCATAAATTAAGGGGCTTTCGGTTCCGGGTATAAAACCGGTGTTTTTCCACCTGTAGTTGCACAGCGAAGGTGCATACTGGGCCGAAAAGATCTTTGTTTTATCATCCTGTATAAGCCTGCGGGCATAGGCAGGAATTCTCAGTCCGGAACCCCCTGCCCATTTTACTGATAGCTTATAAAGGCTGCCTTCGGGTAAGTGATCATGACTGAGCTTTAACTCCCAGTCGCCGTTATCATTGATTTTTTTGAAGCTGTAAGCAGCTGATTCGGTCCACTTATTAAAGGTACCTACAAGGTACATCTCAATAGCATCGGGCGCCCATTCCCTTAAAATAATGCTGTCGCCAGAACTTTGAGTACCATAGTAAAGGTGACCTGCAGCAAAATCGGCCAGCTTACCGCCTTTTACCAGCATCTCCTTTTTCGACAGGAAATACTTATGGCGTTCATCTATTGATGGTATCCATTTATCAAGCCACTTATCCTTGAGGTAAAAGGGACCTGGAATTATATTGCTGCTTCCGTTCATATTATTCAGGCTGAATTTAAAGATAATAAAAATAGGTCAGCTTTATTTTTTTCATACTATATGCTTTGTTATTTTTGCAGACCATTTTACCTGATGTGAAAATATATAAAGGATACAGCGGCATTAAACTTAAAAACCCTGTTGTTACAATAGGTATGTTTGACGGGGTACACCTTGGTCATCAGAGTCTTCTTAAGGCTGTAAAAGAAGCAGCCGAAAAGACTAATGGTGAGGCTGTTGTGCTTAGTTTTGAGCCTCACCCCCGGATAGTTCTTTCCATGGACAGTGACTCACTGAAGTTTTTAACCAGCCTGGACGAAAAGATTGCACTTATTGAGAAAGCCGGCATAGAGCATCTCTTTGTACTTCCCTTTACCCGCGAATTAAGTAATCTTAGTGCCTGCGAATTTGTTGAACAGGTTCTGCTGGACAGGTTTAACACCAGGCACCTGGTGGTGGGCTTTGATCACAGGTTTGGTCGACAGGGAGATGCAGGAGGTGGAACAGTTAGTGAATGTGCAGCAAAATATGGTTTCAGTATTGAAAGAATAGGAGCCTGCATCAGGGATGGAATCTCAGTTTCATCAACCAGTATAAGAAATTTTATAAAAGAGGGAGACCTGCAAAAAGCAAACGATTTGCTGGGATATGATTATTTCCTGAAAGGAACTGTTATAGGAGGCCTGAGGATTGGAAGATCGATGGGATATCCAACTGCAAACCTTGATCCTGATTATTCACATAAACTTATTCCGTGTGACGGTGTTTATGCTGGTGAGGTGGAGTACGAAGGTAAGTTATATAAGTCGATGCTCTATATAGGAACACGACCTACCCTGGAAGAAGGAAAGGGAAAACGAAGCATTGAGGCAAACCTTTTTGATTTTGAGGGGAATATGTATGGTAAGAAAATGACCCTGTATTTCAGGTACAGGTTGAGAGGAGATTTTAAGTTTAAGAACAAACAATTATTGAGAGAACAGCTTGACAAAGATAAAGAAGATACATTAAGGCTTATGTCGCGCTAAGGTTTTGCAAGGTGGGGCCATGGTTGTATCTTTGTAATGTAAAAAATAAATTTATGAATATAATGGTGGAGACATTACCATATAAGGTAAAAGACATAAACCTGGCAGATTTTGGCCGGACAGAGATTGAAATAGCCGAAAAGGAAATGCCCGGACTGCTTTCAATCAGAAGGAAGTATTCTGAATCAAAGCCTTTGAAAGGAGCCAGGATTACAGGTTCGCTGCATATGACTATCCAGACAGCAGTGCTGATTGAAACCCTGGTAGAGCTGGGGGCCGACGTAAGATGGGCCTCGTGTAATATATTTTCAACCCAGGATCATGCCGCGGCAGCAATTGCAGCCAGCGGTGTACCGGTATTTGCATGGAAGGGCGAAACACTCGAAGACTACTGGTGGTGTACAGCCCAGGCACTCTCCTTCCCGGGCGGGAAAGGACCTCATCTTATTGTTGATGACGGAGGCGATGCTACCCTGATGGTACACTTAGGTTACAAGGCAGAGAAGGATGCTTCTATACTTGATGCCAGGGCTGAGTCGAGGGAACAGGCCGTGGTTTTTAAAACACTGAAGGATATTCTAAGGGAAGATAATAAGAAATGGCACAGGGCTGTTAAAGACCTGAAGGGCGTATCAGAGGAGACAACAACAGGTGTGCACCGCCTTTACCAGATGCTTGAGGATGGAGAATTAGTTTTTCCGGCCATCAATGTTAACGACTCTGTTACCAAGTCCAAGTTTGATAACCTGTATGGCTGCCGCGAATCGCTTGCAGACGGTATTAAAAGAGCAACCGATGTCATGATAGCAGGCAAGGTGGTTGTTGTGTGCGGATATGGAGATGTTGGAAAGGGATGTGCAAAATCAATGAAGTCGTACGGGGCAAGGGTTATTGTTACCGAGATAGATCCAATATGTGCATTGCAGGCATCAATGGAAGGATTCGAGGTAAAGACAGTGGAAGATGCTCTGCCGGTTGGAAACATATATGTTACGGCTACAGGCAACCGTGATGTTATAAGAGTTGACCATATGGCCAGGATGAAAGACCAGTCTATAGTATGTAATATTGGTCATTTTGATAACGAGATACAGGTCGACGCTCTTGACGCAAGCCCCGGGGTTGAAAAGGTAAATATTAAGCCCCAGGTAGACAGGTATAATTTTGACGACGGACACTCAATCTTTATGCTGGCCGAAGGCCGCCTGGTAAATCTGGGCTGTGCAACCGGCCATCCCTCATTCGTGATGAGTAATTCGTTCAGCAACCAGACACTTGCCCAGATTGACCTGTGGCAAAACGATTATGACCTGGGTGTTTACCGTCTTTCAAAAGAACTTGATGAGGAAGTTGCCCGCCTGCACCTTGAGCAGCTCGGGGTTAAGCTAACCGAACTTAACGACGAACAGGCCGATTATATCGGAGTAAAAAAACAGGGTCCCTATAAACCTGAACATTACAGGTACTAAGAAAGGCCCGGAAAGGATAATACCAATGAAGGAGGGTGTAGCATTGCTGCATCCTTTTTTTAATTAATCAATTATACACCCTGATATATTCGCCATTTGTGCTGGTGCGATATACCTTAAGGGGGTACTTTGAGGGGCCTTCTGAAGGAGTGCCAAAGCTTGGCAGTGCATACTTGCTTCCGCAGACCGGGCAGCTGGCAAATATTTCTCCGTCACCAATCTCAACGGCAACACTGCTGCCATTGAGGGCAAAATCGTGCGGACAGGTACGGTCAAAGGCAAAAAACTCATCCAGCTGTGCCCTGTAAATTATTATTCCGTTGCCGTCGTAGCCGGCTGCATAAATACCCAGGTTATTTGTTGTGGCATCAACAAGTACATGGTTACCAACTGCATTAAGGTCGAAAAAATATGGATCGTTCAGACTTATGGTAAAATCAACAAGTACATAGGGAATAACTTCCTGTTTTGTCTTTGTGCACGACTCATTAAGAGGCAGCATTAAAACAAATACCAAAAAAATGGTTATTTTTGACAATATCGGTTTGCTTTCTTTCATTTTTAAGATCCGGTATACCTGTTTACAAACGTAGTCTAAAATAACAATATTGTAAAAAATGAGCTTAAAAAGATTATTGGGTCTGTTCCTTATGATTATGCTTATTTTTATGGTATCCGGCCCTCCTGCAAGTGCACAGTCGCGTGCAAAAACAAGAAGGATAGAGAAAAGGATGGCAGGTAATGCACGGAAGGCCCCGAAAGAAGCAAAGATAAAACAGCCCAAAGCAGTAATAAAGGCACAGAAGAAGCAGCAACAAAACGAAAGCAGGCTCAAAAAAAGTAACGAAAGGGCAATAAAGGCAAACAAAGACAGGCATTTTAGCATTCAGACAGAAGATGTAAAAGCCCGCATGAAGCAGAATGAGAAGGACATACAATTAAGGGAGAAGGAGAGAAAGAAGAAGGCCAGGCAGGATTCAAGAAAAAAGGGCAGTGCAAAAAAGAAATATAAAAAGCTATAGAAATGGATGATATAGGAGGCATAATATTCTACATTATAGCAGCAGTTATCGGTATTATAGCTACTGTTGGTAATAAAAAGAAGGCAGCAGGGAAGCAGGCCAAAACAAGAACCATAGAGGAGGTTTACGATGAGTTGTTTAAGACAGAGCAGTCTGGCGGCCAGGTTGTTACGGATGGCGACTTTGAAGAGGGCTTTGAGGATATGGATATGATGCCGGAAAGCCGGCCTGAAGCAGTAAGAGCTAATCAGAAGCTGGAATTCGATATTAATAAAGAAGGTGAGTACTGGGAACCCATGGCCCGTCAGGTCAGCGATGAAGGACTTTCAGTAAGCGCTTCGATGAATTCGGATTATGTTGAGGAAGGTGAAATAAAGGAGAATGAAATTGGCTCAGAACAAAAAATCCTCAGTGAGTTTGATTTGAAGAAGGCCGTAATATATTCTGAGATACTTAAGCGAAAATACTCTTAGTTAGGGTGTTAAATATATATTTTTTACCTGCCCTTGACTTATATTCTTAATTTTTTATATATATTTGCAGGGTAAAGAGTTCCGTATGAGGCGGGATTCTTTTGTTTTTATTATTAACGGGAGGAAATTGAAATGTCGGATAATATTTATTTGACTGAAGAAGGATTGAAGAAGCTCAAGGAAGAACTTGATCATCTCAGGTCTGTTGAGAGGCCTTCTATCTCAAAACAGATTGCAGAGGCAAGAGACAAGGGCGATCTTTCAGAAAATGCAGAATACTCTGCTGCCAAGGAAGCACAGGGACTGCTGGAGATGAAAATTGCCAGGCTTGAGGATAAATTAGCCAGGTCAAGGGTTATTGATGAGTCGCGTATTGATACTTCTTCGGTACAGGTTTTAAACAGGGTAAAAATAAAGAACGCCGGCAATGGTATGGAGATGCAATACCTCCTCGTACCTGAGAGTGAAGCAAACCTTAAGGAAGGAAAGCTTGCCGTTAACTCACCAATTGCAAAGGGCCTGCTGGGTAAAAAAGTGGGAGATATTGTTAATGTACAGGTTCCTTCCGGTCTTGTATCGTTCGAGATAATAGATATTTCATTATAAGTTATAAGAGTTATGGCAAGTATTTTTACCAGGATCATTAATGGTGATCTGCCTTCCTATAAAGTAGCGGAGGATGATAAGTATTTTGCCTTTCTTGATATTAATCCTCTTGGCAAAGGACATACGCTCGTAATTCCCAAAAAAGAAACCGATTATATTTTCGACCTGGACGATGATACCCTGGCCGGGATGATGGTTTTTGCAAAAAAAGTTGCTCTTGCCGTGGAAGCGTCGGTAAGTTGTAAAAGAGTAGCTCTTGCTGTTCTGGGGCTTGAAGTACCCCATGCACATATCCACCTGGTTCCGATAAATAAAGAATCAGATATCAGTTTCTCCAGGCCAAGGCTTAAGCTCAGCAACGACGAGTTTATTGCGCTGGCGGCTGAAATAAGCTCGAAGGTAGTACTTTAGGCTATCCGCCCTGAGCTTATCTTCCTGTAAATTATATTCAGTTCCTGCCTGCCCCGGGAATAAACAATCTTAGCTATATTTTTATTATTTTAGCCAGTGGAATGTCTCGGTTAAGAAATATTATCCGCGTAGCTGATGATTTTATATCATTGCTGTTTCCAAGGGTCTGCCAGGGCTGCGGGACTATTCTTGTGCGCAACGAGGAAGTAATATGCCTTGGCTGCCTGGCCGATATGGCATATACGAATTATCACCTTGAACCGGCTAATGCACTTGAAAAAGAACTATGGGGCAGATGTTATGTTGAAAGGGCTGCCGCCATGTGCTTTTACCGAAGGGGCAGCAGGATCCAGAAAATAATACACAGGCTCAAATACCATGGAGTCAGAAACATAGGAGAGTATATGGGGCACATGTACGGAAGGAAGCTTGCAGGTTCTGAGTTTGTTGGAGATATTGACCTGGTAATACCTGTACCCCTGCATCATTCAAAAATAAGGAAGAGAGGTTTTAACCAGAGCGAACTTATTGCAGGGGGACTGGCCGGGGAGTTAAATTTACCGCTTGAGGCGGGTCTTTTAAAGAGAGTTGCAAGGTCTGCAACCCAGACTAGAAGGTCGCGGGTTGAGCGCTGGGAGAATGTTGAAGGTATCTTCAGTGTAAGCAGGCCCGAATTGCTTGAGGGCAGGCATATATTGCTTGTGGACGATGTTATTACAACGGGGTCGACGGTGGAGTCGTGCGTTAACTGTCTGAAAACTATTGATGGTGTAAGAGTTACTGTGCTGGCCCTGGCGAGTGCTGTGATGTCTTATTTTACCCTTCCCGGGTTTTTTGTCATATAATCCTTCCATGAATTATATGTTTTCTCATTTGAGGGTTTTCCGTCCTGGTAGAAGTGGCATAATGCAGCCGCAACACCATCGGTTGCGTCGAGCATAATAGTATCTCCCTTGAACTTAAGTATTCGCATCAGCATTGCTGCAACCTGTTCCTTCGATGCCGCCCCTACTCCTGTTATCGACATTTTTATTTTACGCGGAGCATATTCAAAGATCGGGATATCGCGGTAAAGGGCCGCAGCTATTGATGCACCCTGCGCTCTTCCCAGCTTTAGCATAGATTGCACGTTCTTTCCGTAGAAAGGGGCTTCAATAGCCATTTCGTCGGGATTATATTCGTCAATTAAGCCCAGGGTGCGGTCGAAAATATGTTTAAGCTTTAAATAGTGGTTGTCCAGTTTCTTAAGGTTTATCACCCCCAGGCTTATAAGGTGAGGCTCTTTGTTTTTTATGGCCAGCACGCCGTATCCGGCAACTGTTGTGCCCGGGTCGATTCCTATTATTATCCTGTCGTAATCCATGCTCCCTGCAAAGATATTAAAAGAAGGAAGAAAGGTTTCATCGATTCAGAGTTTATTATGAATCTGCTAAGCCCCGGGAATCTGGAACTCACCCACACTCTAGCTCTTCCTCTCCAATCTCTTCTGGTAGATAATGCTGCCAATAATAACAAGTAATCCAATCAGGGTTGTATAGTGGATGTTTTCTTTGAGTATAAGCGATATAAAAAGCAGCGACAGGAAGGGTGCCAGGAACACAAGGTTGGCAATCTTATCGGAGCTGTCGGCCAGTTTCATTGCTTTAAGCCAGAGAAAGAAGGTAAGGCCCATCTCGAAAATACCAACATATATTCCGGCAGTAATGCCTCTTAGTGTAAATCCGCTGTAGCCTTTGTTGAAAAGCAGCAGCAGGGAGATATATATGCTGGCGAAGAAGAAAGAAAGTAACAGCTTCTGGCTTTCGCCCCGCGAATCTTTCAGGTTCAGGATAAAGTAAAGTGCCCAGAAGATACTGCTGCCGACTGCGAGTATAACTCCCAGGGCATCAGATTCGCCGGGATTAAATGGTTTGCCCTGCGAGCTTATAAGGTAGACCCCTATAAATGAAACAAAGAGAGCGATAAAACTTGCCGGGGGCACTTTTTGCTTCAGCATCGGTATTGAAAGAAATACCAGCACAATGGGCCAGATCATATTCAGGGGCTGAGCCACCTGGGCCGGCAGCCTGTTATAGGCTTCGAGCAGAACCAGGTAGTAGATAAAAGGGTTGAGGGTACCCAGCAGCATGGATCTGAGAAGGTCTTTTCTTTTTAAGCTGAAGATCTTTTTAAATGAGCCCTCAAGCAGGCTTATTACTGATAGTACGAGTACCGATGTGAGAGATGCAATTAGCAGTAACTGTGCTGGCAATAATTCCTGCAGAGCCAGCTTAAAAGCAGTGGCTATGGTCGACCAGAAAAATACGGCTAAGCCTGCAAAGAGGTAGGACCTGCGGGTATTGGTCATAGCAAAGAAATCTATATATATTCAAAACCCGTGTAGGGTACCAGCACCTTTGGTATTCTTATTCCTTTGTCGCTTTGATTGTTTTCCATTAGAGCTGCAACAATTCTTGGCAGCGCAAGGGCACTCCCGTTAAGGGTATGCACCAGTTGAGTCTGCTTTTCGCCTTTTTCTTTAAACCTGCACTTCAGCCTGTTGCTCTGGAAAGCCTCGAAGTTGGAAACAGAACTTACCTCAAGCCACCTCTTCTGTGCTGCTGAATACACTTCAAAATCGTAGGTAAGAGATGATGTAAATGAGATATCTCCTCCGCACAGTCTCATAATACGATAGGGCAGGTCGAGGCTGCTAACAAGGCCTTCAACATGTTTCACCATCATATCAAGCATTTCGTACGATTTTTCGGGATGAGAAATAACAACTATCTCAACTTTGTCGAACTGGTGCAGGCGGTTTAAACCTCTTACGTGAGCACCCCAGCTTCCTGCTTCTCTTCTGAAACAGGGGGTATAACCTATATTCTTTATTGGGAGTTGTTCTGCATCCAGGATCAGGTCGCGGTAGATATTTGTTATTGGAACCTCGGCTGTGGGGATAAGATAGAAATTATCGAGCCCGACATGGTACATCTGTCCCTCTTTATCGGGCAGTTGCCCGGTAGCAAAACCAGAATCCTCATTTACAATAATAGGAGGCAGCACTTCATTAAAACCTGCCTTCTCTCCCTCGTCCAGGAAGAAATTAATAAGAGCACGCTGAAGTTTGGCACTTTTACCCTTGTATACAGGAAATCCCGCACCTGTAAGTTTGGTGCCAAGTTCAAAATCTATAAGGTCGTGTTTTTTTGCAAGGTCCCAGTGAGGCAGTGCATCATCTTTCATCTCGGGGAGTGTTCCCCCTTCAGCTACCAATACATTGTCTTCTTCTCCCTTGCCCGGTGTAACCGACTTATGAGGAATATTGGGAATCTGTACAAGCTCTTCGTTCAATGATTTTTCCAGCTCAGCCAGTTTTGCGCCAAGCTCCTTTATTTCATCTTTTACTTTACCGGTGGCCTCCTTTACCCTGTTGGCTTCCTGCTGTTTACCCTGGCCAAATAGTTTCCCTATTTCTTTCGAAAGCAGGTTCATTTCAGCCTGTAGGGAATCTGACTTCTGTTTTGTCTCGCGGCGTTCCTTATCTATGCTTATTACCCTTTCAATTATCTCTGTGGCATCAAAATTCTTTACTAAAAGCCGTTTAATAATCTCGTCTCTTTCTTCTCTGATTCTGTTTAGGGTAAGCATAATTACTAATGTTTAATATGGGTTAAAAGTATAAAAAAACTCCTGAAATTGACTTCCGCAGGGGAAGAATTCCAGGAGTCGGATATCAATGATAAATCTTACTCTGTAACCTGAGTTACCGATACATAGGATTTATTGTCCTTTTTCTTGCGAAACTCTATAACGCCATCAACCAGTGCAAAGAGTGTATGGTCTTTACCTATACCTACATTTTCGCCCGGGTTGTGTTTTGTTCCTCTCTGGCGTACAATAATATTACCGGCCTTAACTTTTTGTCCACCGTACATTTTAACGCCTAATCTTTTGCTCTCTGATTCGCGGCCGTTACGTGAACTACCGGCTCCTTTCTTATGTGCCATAATATTCTGTGTTTACTGTTTCTTAATAATTATTTAGCTGCACTACCAGGCTTCTTATCAGCTGTGCCGGTTTTTTTAGCTGCAGGTTTACTGGCAGCAG
>JAZBNV010000174.1:0-6297 GCA_036350795.1 Marinilabiliaceae bacterium | reverse complement strand
GGTTCCTGGTTCCTGGTTCCTGGTTCCTGGTTCCTGGTTCCTGGTTCCTGGTTCCTGGTTCCTGGTTCCTGGTTCCTGGTTCCTGGTTTAGCATGGAATGGTCTATAATTTTATAAGTAAAAGTTCCTTTTTATCTCCTCTAAGTATTTCAACATTGATTGTTTCGCCATGCTGTAGCTTCGACAGTCTGAACATATAGTCCTGTATGTTGTTGATCTCAAGTCCGTTAATTGCTGTTATAATATCGCCTTTCTTCATTCCTCCCAGCTGGGCCGGTTTGCCGGGTGTAATAAAGTCGGCCCGCAGGCCATTCTTAATATTGCCGGCAAAGTCGGGCATAATACCAAGGCTTACACCCTTTCTCCTCATTCCCATGTTTACCTGTGTTTTTGGTCCGGCCTCAGTAAAGTCAAGCCTCTCATCCATGTTGCTGAATTCGGAAAGCCAGGTATAAACCAGGTCTGAAATTTTTACCATACCGTCATAATTGATTTTATCGGGCGAATCGTAGGGAGTATGGTAATCCAGGTGAGCACCGGTAGAAATAAACAGAACAGGTATATCTTCTCCGTAAAAAGAAGAATGGTCAGAAGGGCCGTAACCTTCGGTTGAGATACTGAGCCTAAAGAAGGATGTATCGCAAAATGACCTTACGATATTATCAAATGAAGGTGATGTGCCAACACCGCCTACCTGCAGCATATGGTTCTCATTAAGTCGTCCGACCATATCAAGGTTAAGCATTGCGTTTACGCTGTCTGCCTCGAAGGGCAGATTCTTAACCATATGTTTTGAACCAAGCAGCCCCATTTCTTCGGCAGCAAATGCTGCGAAGATTACAGATCTGCGATTAGAACGGGTGGCTGCAAACTTCTCTGCAATTTCAAGCATAGCAGCAATCCCGGATGCATTATCGTCGGCACCGTAATGAACAGCAACAGTATCCACAGCCCTGCTGGAGGTACCGGGGCCTCCCATTCCGAGGTGATCGTAATGTCCGCCTATAAGAGTATATTGTTCTTTTAGAAGAGGATCATTTCCGGGAAGCTTCATTATAACATTATGGGTATTTACAATCTCCTGTACCAGTTCAACCCTGGCATAAAGTTCAGTGCCGGTGGTGAAAGAGAGATTATGACCCTTGTTATTTAACTCTTCTTCAAGTATTTCTATCGTTTTTTCGGATGTTTTGCCAAGAATTTTGTTTGCAAGTTCCCGGCTTACCCTTATTACAGGTATACCAACAGAAAACTCACCCTTCCTGAGGTTTTCAAACTCGTCTTTCGGATCAAACATTTTGCCCGATACCAGTAAAACACCTCCGGCACCTTTATCCTTTGCCAGCATTGCCTTGTCCCTGTCGGAGGAAAAAGCTGCATATGCGCTCATGGGATTATCAACTTCCGGATCAGCCCTGAGAATCATTACCCACTTATTGCTTACATCTATATTTTCATAATCGTTCCATCTTACGCTTTCAGAATCTATAGCGAAGCCATAGCCTGCAAAAACAAGCTCTGCATCAAGCTCTGCACTCTCGCTGAAGGATAAGGGAGCAAAGTCCTTATCAGGGATATATTCTGTATTATCAAAGCTCAGTCTGCAGTTCTCACCGGCAGTTACGCTGGCTATTATCTCAACTTCCTGCAGACCATTATCACATAGAGGCTCAAGGCCCCACGACCTGAGCAGGTCGCGTATATAAGCGGCTGCAAGTAAGTCTCCTTCAGTACCGGGCAGCCTTCCTTTAAGCTCATCTGATGCAAGGTATTCAATATGTTCCTTCAGTTCGCCTGCTGTTACTTCAGGAATATCAATCCTGGATGTTTTGCACGACATCATCAGCACCAGTGCAACAAGGGATATTATAGATAATTTCTTCATTCTTTCTATTTTGATTTTAAAAACAGGCTCAAAAATACACATTCTGACTGAATTTGAGAATATGATATATGTAATGAAAAGGGTGCCTTTTTACAGCACCCTTTTATTGATTATTTTATCATAGCCTGAGCCCCATGCTTTATCCGCCGAAGTAATGTTGTTGATCAGGAGATCAACAACAACTAAGGCGGGCTCCTACGCCTCTATTCCTACTCAAACTCCTTAAAGGTTTCCTTTATAATATTCATAGCATCGCGGAGCTGTTCCTCTGTTATAACCAGGGGAGGGGCGAACCTTATAATATGCCCGTGTGTTGGCTTGGCAATAAGGCCGTTTTCCTTCATGGCAATGCATACATCCCAGGCGGTTTTGCCTCCTTTAGGTCTTATAACAACTGCATTCAGGAGTCCCTTGCCTCTGACAAGCTCAATCATGTCCGACCTGATACTACTGAATTCATCCCTGAATATTTTTCCAAGGTAATCTGATTTTTCTGCAAGTTTTTCATCCTTTACAACATCCAGTGCTGCCATGGCAACCTTGCCTGCAATTGGGTTTCCTCCGAATGTTGACCCGTGTTCGCCGGGTTTGATGGTAAGCATAATTTCATCATCAGCAAGTACTGCAGATACCGGGAATACTCCGCCCGATAATGCTTTGCCAAGAATAAGAATGTCGGGCCTTACATTTTCATGATCGCATGCCAGAAGCTTCCCGGTACGTGCAATTCCGGTCTGTACCTCGTCGGCAATAAAAAGCACATTCCTTGCCTTACACATCTCTGCTGCTTTCTTCAGATAACCTTCATCCGGAACATATACTCCGGCCTCACCCTGTATAGGCTCAACCAGGAAGCCGGCAATATCAGGGTCTTCAAGGGCTTTTCCAAGAGCATCCAGATCATTATAGGGTATTACCACGAAACCCGGTGTAAATGGCCCGTAATCCTTCCTTGCATCAGGGTCTGTAGACATTGATACAATAGTTATTGTGCGACCATGAAAATTACCCTCGCACACAATAATTTTAGCCTGGTTCTCCTTAATACCTTTTTTAAGATAAGCCCATTTCCTGCAGAGCTTAATAGCAGTTTCATCGGCTTCGGCACCTGTATTCATCGGAAGTACCTTATCGTAGCCAAAGTATTTTGTAATATATTCCTCGTATTCTCCAAGCACACTGCTGTAAAAGGCCCTGGAAGTAAGAGTCAGCCTGGAAGCCTGCTCTGCCATGGCGCCTATGATTTTTGGGTGACAGTGACCCTGGTTTACCGCTGAGTAGGCTGAGAGGAAATCGTAATATTTTTTTCCTTCAACATCCCAGACAAAGGGGCCTTCTCCCTTTTCGAGTACCACTGGTAGCGGATGGTAGTTATGTGCACCAAATTTATCTTCTCTTTCGATATAGTCCTGTGATCTCATTTAATTGATATTTAAGTGTTTATATATATGCTGACTTTTATTACAATCATACAAAAAGCCTTCCTGATTTCAAAAGATAATTGTCATATTCTTTGTTAATCTTCCAGCAGATCAGGCCTGAGCTTCCTGGTTCTTTCGAGAGATTGTTCATGTCTCCATTTTTCAATCTCAGGCGTATTGCCTGAGGTAAGTATCTCCGGTACCTTCCATCCCATAAAGTCGGCGGGTCTTGTATAAACAGGTGGTGCCAGGAGGTTGTCCTGGAAGGAATCAGAAAGAGCGGATTGTTCGTCAGATATAGCTCCCGGTATTAGCCGGATAACTGCATCAGCAATAATGGCCGCAGGCATTTCTCCACCTGAAAGAACATAGTCTCCGATCGATATTTCCCTTGTAATTAAATTATCCCTTACTCTTTGATCAATACCTTTGTAATGACCGGCCAGTATTATTATGTTTTCTTTCAGCGAAAGTTCATTGGCGCATTTCTGGTTGAACAACTCACCATCGGGACTGGCATAAATTACCTCGCAATAATCCCTTTGCGATTTAAGATGCTCAATTGCCCTGTAAATAGGTTCAATGGTCATAACCATGCCCGCACCACCTCCAAAAGCATAATCATCTACACTTTTATGTTTGTCGCTGGCATAGTCCCTGAGGTTTATTAAGTTGATTTCTACCAGTCCTTTTGAAACAGCTCGCTTAATTATGGAGTGTTCCAGTGGACTATGCATCATTTCGGGCAAGACCGATATAATATCTATTCTCATTAAGTGTATTTCATGCAAAAATAGCAAAAGGAATCTATATAGACTAAGCATCCCTGCTATCCGAAAGCAAGAGGACCAGAGAAATCCACAATGAACAGGCCTCAACCCTTAACTTTTAACATATAACCCTTACCTTTAACCTCTAACTTATAACGTTTAACTTTTAACGTTCTTCCCGTGAAATGCCGTAAAAACTGCGGAGCCTGCTGTATTGCTCCTTCCATATCATCTCCTATACCGGGCATGCCCCAAGGCAAGCCTGCAGGTGTGAGATGCATTCATCTCACTAATGATTACAGATGCGCTATTTTTACAGACCCAGGCAGACCTGAAGTGTGCAGAAAATTTATGGCCGAGGAGGCTATCTGTGGATCCTCCAGGGAGGAGGCTCTGGAGATTTTAAGTAAGCTCGAATAAGTTTGCATTCAAATGCTTCTTAAACATATATTATATTATCATAATATTATATCTTTATTTGCTCACTAAAACTGACAATCAAATGAAACATCTTCTCTCATTTGCCATAATTATAAGCTTTTTAATATGCTCTTGCTCAGAGCGTGAGGTAGCTGATCTTGTTATTAACAATGCAAAGATTGTTACAATAGACAAGGATAATCCCAGGGCTGAAGCTCTTGCAATCAAAGGTGACAGGATAATTGCCGTTGGGTCTGTAAAAAAGATAAGTCGCTATATTGAAAGCACAACGACAGAAATTATTGATGCAGGAGGCCGGCTTGTTTTGCCGGGCTTTAATGATGCCCATGCTCATTTTGGCCCTATGGATCCTGATTATATTGAGCTCAGGTATATTACCGATCCAAATATCATAACAGAAAAAGTAGCGGCCAGGGTTGCTACTGCCAGGCCCGGTGAGCTGATCTTTGGCGGACACTGGGAACACGAAATGTTTACAAACAGGGAATGGCCTACAAAGGAGCTGCTTGATAAGGTGGCCCCGGATAACCCGGTAGCATTAAGAAGGACAGATGGTCACAGCGTGCTGGTAAACAGCTATGTAATAAAGAACTCGGGTATTACAAAAGATACTCCCGATCCTTTTGGTGGTGAAATACAGAAAGATCCCCTTAGCGGTGAGCCTATGGGTATTTTTAAGGAAGCAGCTCAGCGATTGTTGAAATATGGTGCCGTAAAAGTTGAACTCAGCGATGAGGAAAAGGCCGAAAAGGAAAGGATTGGTTACCTTATGGCACTCGATATGGCCCGGCAGCTGGGTATTACCAGCATTCAGATTCCAGGACCGTCTGACTGGAACAGGTGGATTGCCCTGATGGATGAAGGTGAATTAACATGCCGGCTGGACATTGGTGCTGTGCTAACCGATAATTCAGATCGGCTTCAGGAATACAGGGAACGGCAGCAGCAATATCCGATGAGTGGCGATATGATCAGGTTTGGTTACCTGAAAGGTTTTATCGATGGTACTCTTGGATCGGGCACTGCTCTTATGTTTGAGCCTTTTTCAGACGAACCTGATAAATCAGGTCTGCCACAAATGACCTACGAAGAGCTCGAGAAACGTGTTGTTGCTTCAGATGCTGCCGGTTTCCAGATTGGTATACATGCCATTGGCACTAAAGCAAATAACTGGATACTGAATGCCTATGAAAAAGCTGCAGAAGTAAATGGTGTACGCGACAGCAGGCACAGAAGCGAACATGCCCAGATCCTGATTAAAGAAGATATCCCACGCTTTGCAGCGCTTGGTGTAATACCTTCAATGCAGCCCACACATTGCATTACGGATAAAAGATTTGCCGAAAAAAGAATAGGTCTCGAAAGGAGCAGGTATGCCTATGCATGGAAAACCCTTGCAGGCACAGGGGCAAAACTGGCTTTTGGTACCGATTATTCTGTTGAGCCTCTTAATCCCATGGAAGGCCTTTATGCATCTGTCACCAGGAAGGACAGGCTGGGCGAAGAGGGTGATGGATGGTTCCCCGAAGAAAAGCTTGGCATGGAGGAGGCAATTGAGTATTATACACTTGGAGCGGCCTACTCGCAATTTATGGAAGACAGGAAGGGTATGATAAAAGAAGGTTATCTCGCTGACATAATTATTACAGATAAGGACCTGTTAACAATTCCCGAAGAGGAAATAATGGATACAAGGGTAATTATGACCATGCTCGGAGGAAAAGTAGTTTTCAGCGAAGAATTCTAAAGAGAGGCAAAAGGTATAAGGCACAAGACTCAAG
>JAZBNV010000173.1:0-7309 GCA_036350795.1 Marinilabiliaceae bacterium | reverse complement strand
TATTTTCTCCCAGGTATTGCCCCTGTCGGGTGATCGAAGAAGCTTTTGCGCCCCGGCATAGAGGATGCTGCTGTTGAATGGCGAAAGCATTATCGGTGTATTCCAGGTATACCTGTAGGGATCTCCGCCTTCTGGTGGTACTGGTCCTATCCTCTCTCTTTCCCCCAGGGCCTGGTTTCCCCTGTAATGTGAGCCAAACTGGCTGGTATGATAGATCCACCTGTTGTCCTCAGGATCAACCTTTGTATACATACCGTCTGAATAGCCTGTAATAACGACATCCTCCACGCTGATTCTTCCAGACCAGCTGTTTGAAGGAGCCTTCCATGATTCATGGTCCTGGAGCCCGAAATAAACATTATAGGGTTTATGATTATCGATCTCAACCATATATACTTCACCCAGAGGTATCTGGTCGTAGTGGGTGGTTGTTGCTCCTCCATCCCAGGTCTGGTAAGCTCCTCCGTCTGAGCCAAGGAACATATGCCTTCCGTCCCTGGGATTTATCCATAACGACCTGTTATCGCCGAAATTAGATCTGAACAAACCATATCTTCTGCTTGCATCCCATGACTTACCACCATCAAGGGTTATATACATACCTGAACCTATAATGTAGATTTTATCCATGTCGAAAGGATCAACGCATATCTTGTTAAAGCTATACCCTGCCTTTCCACTTACATCAACCTGCTCGGGGTCATTCAGTCTCTCCCATGTTTTACCTGCATCAACAGAGCGATAGCATTCTCCGCCTATCATATTGTCCATAGATCTGTCAACCAGCTCATTAAACTCTATCTCTGCATCAGGATCAACCCCTTCTTTCAGGTTCAGGTTCTGAACAACTGCAACAAGCACATCAGGATTGGAATATTGCACATCTATCCCTATTCTTCCAAGGGAACCATCGGGAAATCCTCCACCATCGATCATATCCCATTTAAGGCCTCCATCTGTACTCTTATACAGCCTGCTTTTTTCTCCTCCCGGTTCAAAGGTCCATGGAGTTCGTACCTTATAATAGGCCGAAGCATATAAGACATCAGGATTCTGAGAGTTTATTGCAATATCTATTATTCCTGTAGCCTTATCAATATAGAGAACCTTTTCCCAGCTTTTACCTCCGTCTGTGGTCTTGAAAACGCCTCTCTCCTTATTCTCCGAAAACAGGTGGCCCATTACTGCCACCCATACAATATCTGGATTATCAGGATGAATTATTATTTCGGCAATATGGTGTGAGTCTTCCAGTCCCATATTAGTCCATGTTTCGCCGGCATCAGTAGATTTCCAGATACCATTACCATAATAGGATGAACGGGCATTAAAATCCTCACCGGTACCTATCCATACTATCTCAGGATCGGATGGTGCCACCTCAACATCACCTATTGCACTTACCCCAAGGTCGTCAGAGATACAGGTAAATGTAGTGCCATTATTAATCGTCTTCCAAACGCCACCGTTTCGGGAAGCAACATACCAGGTATACTTATGTTTTTCACCGGGATTCAGGGGAACTGCAAATTCTCCTACCCAGGCGTTTATCCTGAATGCTCCGATATTCCTGAATTCAAATCCCACAGGATCCATGCTGAAACTTCTTCCCGACTGGGCAGATGAAGATACTGACAACAATGCCAGGCACATTATTATCATAATTCTGGTTATACTTTTCATACGTGTATTATTAATTATTATCTAATAAATGACTTTTTTAGAGATAAGGTAAACTCTGAAAATAAATCTATTGCTCGCAAAATATCGTTAAAACCTGACTGTCTGATACTTTTTCACATTTCTTATAATTTTTATCTTGCCACCCGGAATCATTACAAACCTTAGTTTTTTATTCTTTTCTGAAAAGATACTATAACTTCAGACTTAATACTAAGGGTTCTGCTTTTGCAAATCCATTTAACATTTATCTCCCTGGTTAAGTACTATCTCTTAATCCACACACGCGAGGTTACAGAGGTGTCAGCATCAATATCAAGTTCCCTGTTCTGGCGGGCATAGTAGGGAATAGCAAGAAGAGGTGATCCATTTTCCCATTCACCTTTAATAGTCATTATTCCTTCAAGCATATCCTCTCTCCATTCTGCTGTCATCTCTCCTGATCCTACAGGTCTGTTAATATCGGGCTGATCGACATTCTCGACATTAAAGACCAGCGGTCCGTACCTGAGAGCAATAAGGCCCGTGTTGGCTGCTATCTTTTCGTCAGATGTAATTACCTGGACCTCCATAGGAAGCTCAAAATCTATCCTGTCACCTTTCTCCCAGGTGCGGTCAATAATTGCATAACCATTCTCAATTGGGGGAGTTATATCCTCTCCGTTTACTGACATGGATTTAAGACCGTTTACTTCCGGAACAGATTTATAAAGCACGCTTGTGTGCCTGTTGGGAACGCGTATATAAACCCTGAAACTCTTCGATTCTTTCGGATTAACTGTGACCGATACCTTACCATCCCATGGATAATCTGTTTTTTGAATCATTTCAACATCAGTACCGGCAACCTTCTCTATATTGATAGTACTGCCAATAAAAAGGTTTACGTAGATGCCATTCCCCTCAGTTACATAAGTCCATGTTGGAACCATCAGCAGAGTCCTGGGAATATTGCCAACACAGCATGGGCAAACATGCCATGAATAGCGGTCACTGGTCTGGGTCATCGGGTTTGTATAGTAAAAATTACGACCTTCCAGATCGAGCGAGCCAAGCAATGCATTATACATTGTCTCTTCATAAAGATCGGCATATTTTGCATCGCGATAAGCCAGGTTCATTTTGTATTGAAAGAAGATAAGACCACAGCTTGAGCAAGATTCACAATATGCGTTATGGCGCAGAGAATAGTTGGGGCCAAATCCTTCAGAGGTCTCACCACTGCCTACTCCTCCGGTTACATAATATTTCCTGTTTATCATATTATCCCAGAGAGACATTACAGCACTCTGATAGTCAGTATCGCCAGTCTCGGCTGCCACGTCGGCCATGCCTGAATAGCTGTATACAGCTCTTACTGCATGTCCCACAGCTTCATACTGCTCCTGGACGGGAACATGACTCTGGTCGTACTCACTACCGCCATCCCTGTTATCGAGAAGGAATTTTGCCAGGTCGATATATGCATCACCTCTCCCATTACCCTCCATATCATTAACAAATCGTCCGAAACGTACGAGAGCCTGTTCCATCTCCTGGTGGCCGTTGTACCACTCGTTTTTACCAGGTTGAATATTATCAACCCAGCAATCAGCAAGCTTTTTCGCCGCATCATAAAGACGGGTATCCTCCCCTTTTGTGAGAGTATAATGATTGATAGCAGACTCTATAAAGTAGCCGGCAACATACCCCTCATGGGTGGTTCTGTTCTCTGGCGACCATCTCTCGTGCCAGCGGGTGGTATCTCTAAGAGTATATGCTGTCTGCATATACCCGTCAGGCTCCTGTGCGGCAAGTATTTTGGGAATCCAGTCTTCAATTGTTTTTCTCATTAAATCCTGGGCAGCCAGTATCTCCGGATCTCCTTTAGCATCTACCATCAAAGCGATGCTCATAGACTCAATTGTCTGATGAACCCATGCGTTTGAGAAAACATATCCCTTATGTGGTCCGTGCGGCTCTCCCCTGAGAGCTTTTGCTGCTTCAATGAAATTGTCTATTCCACCCTGGCCCGTCTCAAGGTCAGTGCTATTAATCTGGTCGATACACCAGGGGATCCAGTTTACTATAATTGCTTTTGCCCTGGAATCCCAGAGGGGATTATCGATCTTATAATTTTTTGTATAAACAACATTTAACCTCTCTTCAGGTGGCGGAGTGATAGCCTTTACCTCTATCTCTGATGACGAAGCCAGCTTACCCGATCTGGCTTCCAGCCTCAAAATATATTCGCCAGGCTCTGAGAACGAAGCTGTTGTCTGAGCTGCATCGGCATCATCGAAACTAACTTTGCCCTTTCCTGAAACTTTTTTCCATTTGAGTTTGTCAATCGGGTTAACAGACTTATAGGAGCCCCTCAGGTATGTCTTTCCTCCAACTATAACACTCCTGTCGATACCAGCACTTACTACGGGAGGAAACTTCACCGTGTTGTCAGACGAAATAACTTCCCACTCCAGAATCCCTGTCGCCCTCCTTTCAATATTTTCAATTTCAAGTCGTAATTTGGTTGTCTCAACCTCATCCATCGTTATAATATTCATCTGGTCTGGACCCATTCCTCCACCAGAAATATTCCTTACCGGTACATATTCGTCTTCGCACCAGTAACTTAGGGTGAACGAATCTGGAAGGAATATTCGCTCATCATCAGCCATCCAGTAGATACCCACCTCTGATGTCTTCACCGGCAGCGTCCACTCATACTCAACCCATGATGTTGTCGACCTCCTTGACGACCACAGGACAAAAACTCCCTCACGAAGATCTTCTCCACTAACAGGTATTATACCATCGCTGAGAACCATAGTGCTTTCGGCCGACCTGAAACCCGATGATGAATTAAGACTTGCAATAACTGCAATATTAACCCTGTTTTCAGCCGTCTCCTGCTCGGGACCGGATGTGCAGGAAAATATTATTAATGTAAATACAAGACTTATAAAAACAATTATAAACTTTTTCATATTTATGATTTTTGGAAGCTTAATCTACTTTTCTCTAATTTATGAAATTCATTCGTGTCCCTGGGCTTATCATCTGTGTTATTAAGCACTTGTTAATTAATAAATTATTAATGAAGCATGTCTGGATTCCCGTAGAACTCATTTATCCCTGCAGCAAAGCCAGGTCCCATCCCGAGGGAGATACCTTGCACCCAATTTGTCGTAAGTATGTGAGCCATACCAGTAGGTCCATTCATCCAGGCATATCTATATATCTTTCTCTTTCAGACATGGTATTTCCTCTCCCTTTAATGATGGTGTGCTTCGGCCTTTCCCCTGATACTATCCAGGATCTGGTTAATGTGAGTCATCAGATGTTTTTAAATTAAAATAATGAGAGGGAAAAGCATAATATTTTCCCTCTCACCTCCACAATTAACCCTAATTCTAAAACCCAAATCTAAATCAATAACCTGGATTCTGTTCCAGATTGGGATTGGTATTCAACTCAGCCTCACCTATTACAAAGAGCACTGTATGATCACCATTTGGCACATGGTTATACCAGTTATATTTTGTGAACTTTCCAAATCGAATTAGATCTGTTCTCCTGCGTGCCTCACATGCAAATTCCCATCCAAGTTCATCCAGGAATCTTCCATATTCAATAGGAGTTTGCAGTCCGGGATCATCAACAATACCATCTTCATCTATTGTGCCTTTTTCAAAGACGCTGTCCTCCAAGAGTTCTGCTCCGGTAACAAGAGCATCATCAGGATCTTCAAAGTTTCTTGATCTTACATCTGTTACAATCAAAGCCGCATCATCTTCAAACCCTAGTCTCATCAAAGACTCAGCCTTCATCATTAAGACATCTGCGTATCTGAAATATGGGAAGTCGTTACTCATTGATGACTTGCATCCAACCTTGATCTCATATTTACCATTTCTGAAACCTTCATACTCCTCTGTCCAGAAAAGACTCTCGAGTTCTTTGGTGAAATTGAGAGGTTTATCGGGTTTAATAACATAGACAGAGTCTCCTGAAGGAGTAAACTGCTGGCCCATAAGCCATGTATCTGCTAACCTTTTGTCATTTGGGTGGTATGTGTCGATAAACTGCGGATTTGCTGCGCTGCCACCCCAGGGAGTAGCCTCCATGGCAAATACTTCACGACTCTGAACAGCCAGGGTTTTCATATGCTGATTCCACTGTTTTGCGTAGATATCGTCGTAAGGAACAGCAAGAATAATCTCCTGGGAGTTTTCGTTCTCAACGATAAAATTATTCTTATAAACAGGCTCAAGGATAAAGAGTCCGCTTGCGATAAGGTCGTCACATGCATCAATACAATCCTGCCAATGAGCTGTTCCAGTATATACTTCAGCATTAAGATACATTCGTGCCAGCAGTGTGGTTGCTGCCCATTTAGTCATTCTGCCATAGGTAGAGGTCGTAACTTCTTCGCTCAGATTATTTGAAACATCAGGATCTATAAGCTCAGAGATTATAAAATTATAAACCTCTGTACGTGTATTCTGCATTGGAATTTCATCTGAAAATGATGTAATAATTGGAACATTCCCATGTGTATCACAAAGAATTGAATACCACAGAGCACGAAGAGCTCTCAGTTCTGCAAGAAAACCTGGCTTCAGGGATTCATCAACAGGAACAAGTCCCTCATTTATCTGCTTTATTACAAGGTTAACCTTATTAATACCATTATAACATGTCCTCCAGGTATTCCTTGGTTGCCATTGCTGGGTATTCCAGTTATGCCAGTGCATTCTTTTATATGTTCCGCCATCGTCCCAACCATTTGGTCTTGTAGGTGTAATCATAATATCTGCCGGTTCTTCCTGCAGGTCGAATAATCCCTGCCATCCCATAATATACCTGAGAGGTGCGTATCCGGTTGCTATCAGTGCAGCAAGATCGTCCGGTGTAGGGTCAAAACTTTCCTGGGTGACTTCGTCGAAGACAGTCTCACTAAGATCCACACATCCGTTTAATGCAATTAACGCGGAGAGGATCGCTATACTTGTGAAATATTTTAAAATTTTCATTTTCACTATTTTTTATTAGAATGTTAGATTTACTCCAAAAGTATAAGTAGTAACGGTAGGATACTTATCCCTGCTATCCATACCAGGGCTTAAGCCACGCATATTTACTTCCGGGTCCATACCTTTATAAGCTGTAAGAGTTGCCAGGTTCATTCCTGAAGCATAAATTCTGAAGTTCTTAATAACACTTGCAGCAGGAAGATTGAAAGTATAACCTATTGTTACATTATCAACTTTCAAATAGTCGCCATCTTCAATATAATAACTTACAAACCTCTGAACGTCAGACAGTACAGCCTTGCCATATACTAAGTCAAAAGCTGAGTTCAGGGTATTGTAATTGATGGTTGGATTCTCATAGTACATCCTCTGGAAATTAAGAATCTGGAATCCAAAAGCACCTCTCACATTTACGTTAAGGTCGAATCCTTTATAATGGAAGGTGTTATTGATACTTGCATAGTGCTTTGGTAATCCGTTGCCAAGAACCTGCTTGTCTGCATCAGATGCATCGAGAGCTGAGATAAGATCACCATCAGGAGTCTCTACTACCCAAATACCCGCTGCATCAATATCAACTACCTTTAATCCCCAGAAATTACCTATTGGTCCGC
>JAZBNV010000172.1:0-16900 GCA_036350795.1 Marinilabiliaceae bacterium | reverse complement strand
GATTCACGATCCAGGTTACGGTAGCCGATTGCCTCGGAAATATGTGCGGGTTCCAGATTATCAGTTCCTTCCAGGTCGGCAATTGTCCTGGAAACTTTTAAAATTCTGTCGTAGGCCCGGGCCGATAAACCAAGGATGTCAATAGCATTTTTAAGCAGGGACCTGCCGGCATCTCCCGGTTCACAATAATTCTTAAGCAGGGCAGAATTCATCTGGGCATTACAGTACACACCATCTGTATCTGCAAACCTGGCAGTTTGTTTTTCACGGGCCTTAATAACCCTGCTCCTCACCTCTGCCGAACTCTCGGCAGCTTTGCTCTGGCTTAAATGACCAAAGGGAACCGGCACCACTTCAATATGAATATCAATCCTGTCGAGCAGCGGACCCGATATCCTGTTAAGGTATTTCTGAACCATTCCTGCCGAACAAACACATTCCTTATCGGGATGATTATGAAAACCACATGGACAGGGATTCATCGAGGCAACCATCATAAAGGTAGCAGGATAGTCAACAGAAACCCTTGCCCTGGATATTGTAACCGTCCTGTCTTCAAGCGGCTGCCTCAGCACTTCAAGTACGCTTCTCTGGAATTCAGGCAGCTCATCCAGGAAAAGCACCCCGTTATGAGCAAGCGATATTTCTCCCGGCTGGGGATTAGAGCCGCCCCCTACCAGAGCTATATTTGAAATAGTATGATGGGGAGCCCTGAAAGGTCTCCGGGTCATAAGAGCTGTATCCATCCCCAGCTTACCTGCTACCGAATGAATCTTGGTTGTTTCAAGCGCTTCCTCAAGCGTAAGCGGAGGAATTATCGTCGGAATCCTGCGTGCCAGCATTGTTTTCCCGGAACCGGGCGGACCCACCATAATAATATTATGTCCGCCGGCAGCAGCTACCTCCATGGCTCGTTTTACTCTTTCCTGCCCCTTAACCTCCGAAAAGTCGAGGTCGTACCTGTTTGCCTCCAGCCTGAAAAGCTCTGAAACGTTTATCGAGACAGGAGCAATATTTTTCATCCCGTTAAAATGGTCAGCCACATCACTCAGCGATTCCATCCCGTAAACCTCAAGACCCTCAACAACAGCTGCCTCCGGAGCATTGGCAGAAGGAACAATTATTTTGGTAAAGCCTTCTTTTCGTGCATTAAGTGCTACCGGCAAAACTCCCTTAACGGGTTTAAGCGAACCATCCAGGGAAAGCTCACCCATCATAACATAATTATTAAGATCTGTTTTTACAACATTCTCGTTTGCTGCCAGTATACCGATTGCCAGGGGAAGATCAAAAGCCGAACCTTCCTTTTTTATATCAGCAGGTGCCATATTAATAAGTACCTGCTTACCGGGCCACCTCAGGTTCATCGACCTGAAGGCCGATTCAATCCTCTGCTGGCTCTCCTTAACTGCACTGTCGGGCAAACCAACCAGGAAAAAGCGGACACCCGGCGAAACATTTACTTCTATAGTAACAATAACTGCTTCGATACCTGAAACAGCGCTGCTATAACTTTTGACAAGCATAATGCATAGTATTAGCGAGGTTAATATTCCTATAGCAAGGTAATTAATAAGCCTGTTAAATTCAATAAATTGTTAAAGAGATATAAAATATAAAGCTTTTTTATTCCTGCTAAACTGAATTATTGTATATTAAAGCGAACCATAAAAAAGATATCTTATGATACCTTCTGCACTCAGGTTTTCGCTAACTGCCCTCTTAATAGTATTCTCCGGCACAATCTCCCTGGCCCAGGTGCCGGATACTGGAACAGATACGCTCAGGAAAGATGCAGTTAATATTTTTATCGACTGCCAGAGATGTGATATGAACTATATCAGGGACGAAATTCCCTACGTAAACTATGTTAGGGATGTAAAAGAGGCAGATGTATATATACTGGAAACAAGGCAATCAACCGGCAGTGGCGGCAGCAAATATACCATTACCTTTCACGGTCAGTATAACTATGCAGGTCTTGACGATACGCTTATCTACAACAGCAGGCCTGATGACCCGGGTGATATAACAAGGGAGGGGCGCACACAGATGCTAAGGCTTGGACTGATGAGGTTTGTGGCAAAATCGCCACTTTTTGACCAGGTTGATATACAATCAAAAATAAAACCAAACAGGGAAGAGCTTGAGGATAACTGGAATTACTGGGTCTTTGAAATTGACTTCGACCCCAACTTTGAAATAGAAGAATCGAGAAGGGAAATAACCTGGGAGAATTCCTTGATGGCAGCAAGGATTACTCCCGGATGGAAGATTGAGCTTGAATTCGACCAGGAATTTAATAAAACAAGAATTATTGATGAGGATGAAGATGAAACGTTTAATAAAAGATACTGGTCGCAGAACAACCTGATTGTTAAAAGCCTGTCAGAGCACTGGTCGGCAGGCTTAAGGTTTGATCTGACCTCATCTTCTTACAGGAATATTGACAGGAGCTTTGATTTTACTCCTGCAATTGAATATAATATCTTCCCATACTCCGAAGCAACCAGGCGGCAATTAAGGTTTCTCTACAGCATTGGTTATTCCTTTAACGACTATATCGATACAACTATTTTTGGAATGGTAAAAGAGAACCTCTGGGAACAACAGCTTGATATCGCATTCAGGGTACAGCAGAAGTGGGGCTCCGTTAACCTGTCGCTTGAGGCTTCCAGCTACCTGCACGATTTCTCTAAAAACAGGATCGAGCTGGATGCATCTGTGCGAATAAGATTATTGAAAGGTTTGTCATTCCAGCTCAGAGGCAGTGCAGCTGCCATACATAACCAGCTTCATATTGCGAAAGGAGACCTTTCGGATGCAGATATCCTGCTTGAGCTCCAGGAACTCCAGACAGAGTTTTCGTTTGACGGGGGTGTTGGCTTTGTATATACCTTTGGATCAATATATAATAATATTGTAAACCCGCGGTTCAGCCGTTAAGCATACAGGGCAGCCCTTTGCAGTAAATTATAAGTTTCTACCTGCTTTTAGAAATAACCTGAGTTCAGCATAGTTATTTGCTATTGTTGTGAAGCTTTCCGGCCTGCCTTTAAGTTCCGAAACAGACACAGGTACTTCAGGCAGAATCCCGGTAGCCTTGTGCACAATTTCAGGGAATTTTGCGGGATGAGCCGTTTCAAGCACCAGGTAAGCAGTATCACCTGCAGGGTCCTCAGCACTGATATATCTTTCAAGCCCTGCCCATCCTACCGCCCCATGTGGCTCTATTAATGCCCGGTATCGCTTCCTGAATTCTGCCATTACCCTTAAGGTCTCAGAATCGTTGATACTAAAAGCAGCTGTTTCTTCCCTGAGCCTTGCAAGGTCGGGCATCTTCCTGATCTCACCCTGTTCATCCATTTCACCTCCGAATAAATCAACAAGCCGTGCAAGGTTACTCGGATGACCAACATTCATTGCTGAGGACAGACAGTTTACTGAAGGTTCAACTTTTTGATATTTTCCTTCCGAAAGAAAACGTGGAAATTCATCATTACTGTTAACAGAAATTACAATTCTCTTAACCGGGAGGCCCATTCTGCCTGCAAGCATAGCTCCCATCATATTCCCAAAATTGCCGGAAGGTATGGAGAAAACCACATCACTGTATTCATTTATTAATCTTGAAAAAGCATAGAAATAATAAACTGACTGTGGCAATAACCTCCCGATATTAATTGAATTTGCTGTCGATAAATCCATGGACCCGAGTTGAGGATCAGAAAAAGCCTGCTTGACCATAAACTGGCAATCGTCAAATTTTCCTCTTACTGCAATCACAGAAATATTTCCACCCAGGGTTGTCATCTGCTTACGCTGAAGCTCCGAAACCTCGTGCTCCGGGTACAGGATCACTACTTTAATCCTTTCCATACCATAAAATGCAGAAGCTACCGCACTTCCCGTGTCGCCAGATGTTGCCGTTAATATGCTGGTGTACCTGTTTTCCTTTTCAAGAAAATAATTCATTAGCCTCGCCATTATACGGGCTGCATAATCCTTGAAAGAAGCTGTAGGACCCCTGTCAAGCCTCAACAGAAACCTGTTGCCGTCAATTTTTTCAAGGGGAGTGTCAAAATTATATGCTTCGTGACAAAATTCTCCCAGTAGCTTAGCTTCAATGTCTTCAGACAGATAGCAGCCCAGAATCCTTGCTGCTATATCTGCATAACTCATTTTACCGAAAGTCTCAATTTCATTTTTGGAAAAAAATGGTATTTCAGATGGCATATACAAACCCCTGTCAGGTGCCAGGCCTTTCAGTATTGCATCCCTGGCAGTAAGCAAAGGCGATTTACGATTTGTAGAGTAGAAAAGCATGCCTGTAAAATTAAAAAATTAAGTCTCATTTGCATTGTTAAAATAAAGTATATATATTTGACCTGTTGGTTAAACTTTATAGTTAATCTATTTTATTAAACTAATCAGTTAAGAATGACAGGCAAAGATAAAATAACCGAAGAAAAAATCTTTGAGGCAGCTACAGAAGAGTTTGAGCAGAGGGGAATGGAGGGAGCAAGAATGCAGGATATTGCCGACAGGGCCGGAATAAACAAGGCTCTCCTGCATTATTATTTCAGAACCAAGGAAAAGCTTTTCTCGGCAGTATTTGATAAACTTGCGCAGAAGATGTTTAAGAAATTTGCCGCTGTATTCGAGATGGATATGCCCTTTGAGGCAAAAATCCAGTATTTCTTTAGCGAGCATATCTCCTTTCTTGAAAAAAACCAGTCCCTCCCCTTATTTATTATCAGGGAAGTTCATCGTAACCCGGTACTTCTCAAAAAATTCCTTGATAATATCAATATTGAAAATATCCAGGCAGAAATGAAAAAGAACCTGCCCGGTGCCTACTTAACTGAATATCAGATTGCACATATAATGATCTCAATTATATCACTCAGTGTCTTCCCAGTGCTTGCCAGTCCGATCCTAAAAGGTATCCTGGATAAACAGGGTATTGACTTTAAGGCTTTCCTGGAAGAAAGAAAGGAATTTTCTCCATGGTTTGTTATGTGTGCCATTAACGGTATGCCCCAAACCCCATTTAATGATAAAAAGAAATAAAATGAGGAAACATTATTACTTGCTTATAACAGCTCTTATATGCCTGCAGGCAAATTCATTCCCTCAACAACCGGTAACTATTACGCGCTGCTACGAATCAGCCCTTGAAATACACCCACTGGCAAGGCAGAAACAAATTCAACAGGAATTATGGCAACTGAGCGATAAAAACATGGTATCGGGCTGGTATCCTTCTATGGATGCAGGGGCCAGCCTATTATATAATACAAATGTCACAGACATGTCGGTGCTGCTTGAATCATTGCCTGTACCTGGAGGTATTCCAGGCGATATCGGGGGAATGCCGAAAGATCAGTATAAACTTACCATCGACGTAAACCAGCTGATCTGGGATGGCGGATCAATAAAAAAAGCCAGGCTCCTGGAAGAGAAATCCAGTATGGCAAAACAACAGGAAATAGATATTGAATTATATAAAACAAGGGAATACATTAATAATGCCTTCTTTGGCATAGTGCTTCAGAAACAGCAGCTTAAATTACTTTCCACCTACCTGGACCTGGTTGAAAAGAGAATAAACACGGCAGAATCAGCAATTAGGAGCGGCTTCTCTCTCGAATCAGAAAAAAATAAAATCATAGCCGAAAGGATTAAGCTCGGGCAGGAAATAAAAGCAGGAAATATTATACTTGCTTCGCTATGCAACTTATTGTCAGACCTTACCGGGCTGGATATAAATCCTGATTCTGAGTTAATTATACCTGATATCAGTCTCCCCGAAAATCCGGAAATCACCAGGCCTGAACTAAAGGCCATGGATATGAAGATAGAAACTCTCAGCGCCGGCGAAGGAATACTTGAAGCCAGGAGATTACCCAGGGCCTTTGGTTTTGCCACGCTGGGATACGGATCTCCTCCCGGTAACGATTTCTTTAGCGACTCATTTGGCACTTATGCCGTTGTAGGTGCAGGCATTAAATGGAATATATATGACTGGAACAACACGCGGAGAGAGAAACAAAAAATAAAGCTCAATAAATCGCTGGTAAGCACAGGTAAGGAAAATATCGAAGATGCATATAAAAGAATGCTTATTAACAAGCATGCCGAGATTGAGGGACTGGAGTCGATGCTTGAAAGCGACAGGGAACTTATTTCGCTCAGGGAATCAATTACACTGACAGGCGAATCACAGTTCAGAAACGGATCCATAAATGCCACTGAATACCTGGCAGTTCTCAATATGGAGAAAGAAGCCAGGCTATCTCAGGTACTTCATCAGATCAGCCTTGCCAGGGCAAAGCTTGAGTACCTGAATATATCCGGAAATGAAATAAAATAACGATAATCAATATAAACATGAAAAATCCAATACTATTCCTGCTGGCAGCATACTTTCTGCTGCATTCATGCTCAAACAAGGAGAGTGAAGCTGATGCATGGGGCTCTTTTGAAGCAGAAGACGTACTTGTATCGGCACAGTATGGCGGACAAATTATATCCCTGGCGGTAAATGAGGGAGAACTGATCGGGAAGAACAGTATCGTTGCAGTAATCGATACACTGGCTCTAAACCTGAAGCTTCAGGAACTCTATGCCACGAAAAACTCGGCCAGGTCAAAGCTTGCAACAATAGCTTCACAAAATGATATATACAAACAACAGATCAGTAACCTTTCGATTGATCAAAAAAGAGTAAGCAGGATGCTGGGCGACGGTGCTGCAACGCAAAAACAACTCGACGATATAGTGGGAGCCATTGCTGTTCTGGAGAAGCAGCTTATTGCCGGCAATTCTCAAAATTCAACTGTAATAAGCGAACTGGCTGTAATTGATACAAAGATTGATCAGGTGAGGGACCAGATCAACAGGTCTGTTGTAAGGGCCCCGATAAGAGGTACGCTTATTTCTAAGTATGCTGAAGAAGGAGAAATTACAGCACCCGGAAAGCCACTTGTCAAGCTGGCAAATATCGAAATTATAAAACTCAGGGTTTATGTCAGCGGCGATCAGCTGGCAGGTATTGCTACAGGCAGCCAGTGCAAAGTAAGGATAGATAAGGAAGATGGTGAATATTATGAATATTCCGGGACAATCGTTACAGTAGGAGATAAGGCCGAGTTTACGCCAAAAATTATCCAGACAAAGAAGGAAAGGGTAAGCATGGTATATCCGGTTAAAATTGAAGTAAAAAACGATGGAAAGATTAAAATCGGAATGCCGGGTGAAGCGATCTTTAATTGACGACTGGCTTCGCCGGGCCAAATCATTAGTCAGCCTGCGGCGAACCCGCGATTTTCGGTTTAAGACTTAAAATTTATAATGATTAAAATAAACAATATATCAAAGTCCTTCGGAGATACAGTGGCACTGAAAGATATCAGCCTGGAGGTAAATGAATCTGAGCTTTTCGGGCTTATAGGTCCCGATGGTGCCGGGAAAACGACCCTGTTCAGGATAATCGCAACACTTATGCTTCCCGACACAGGCAAGGCAGAAGTAATGGGACTTGATTGCATTAAGGACTACAGGGAACTCAGAAAGCATATCGGGTATATGCCGGGCAGGTTCAGCCTGTACCAGGACCTTACAGTAGCCGAAAACCTTAAGTTCTATGCAACAGTATTTGGTACTACTATCGACGAAAACTACCACCTGATAAAAGATATTTACTCTCATATAGAGCCATTTAAGAAACGACAGGCAGGTAAATTATCCGGCGGCATGAAGCAAAAACTTGCACTCTGCTGTGCACTTATTCATGCCCCGCGCCTGATAATTCTCGACGAACCAACAACTGGCGTGGATGCAGTTTCAAGAAGCGAATTCTGGGAGATGCTGCGAAGATTAAAGGATGAAAAAATCACTCTTATTGTATCAACTCCCTATATGGACGAAGCTGCAAAGTGCGACAGGGTAGCCCTCTTGCAGGAAGGACGTATTCTAAGACAGGACAAACCTGCCAGGGTACCTGATTCATTTGGTGAAAAACTGTATGCAGTTAAGGCAGAAAATAAGTACCGCCTTATTACCCTGCTTAAGTCGCTACCCATGGTAACAAGTGTGAATCCTTTTGGTGACTCAGTTCATATTACCAGCACAGAAGATAAGCCTGCAGATATTCTGCAAGGCCTTCTGCAGAAAGAACTTTCAGGAAATATTGAGATAAGTGAAATAGAGCCGGGGATAGAAGACACTTTTCTTAAACTAATGCAGGAAAGATGAACCCGAATGTAATTGAAGTTAAAAACCTCGTAAAAAAGTTCGGAAGCTTTGTTGCCAACGATCAGCTTTGTTTTGAAGTAAAGAAAGGTGAGATATTTGGATTCCTGGGGGCAAACGGTGCAGGTAAAACAACTGCTATGAGAATACTTGTCGGCCTTTCAGCTCCAAGTTCGGGCAAGGTTTCAGTAGCCGGTTATGATGTAGCAAAGAATCCCGAAAAGGTAAAAAAACATATCGGCTACATGTGCCAGAAGTTTTCTCTTTACGAAGATCTTACGGCCGAAGAAAATATCAGGCTCTATGGTGGTATATATGGTCTGAGTAAAAAAGATATAGCACAAAGAATGGAGTTGCTGTTTGAGAAACTTGACTTTATTCCTTACAGGAAAAAACTGATCGGAGATCTTCCCCTTGGGATACGTCAGAAACTTGCATTTGCCGTAGCTGTATTTCACGACCCGGATATAGTATTCCTGGATGAACCAACAGGAGGTGTTGACCCGATAACCAGGAGACAATTCTGGGAAATGATCTATGAGACTGCGTCGCGTGGTGTAACAGTATTTGTAACAACCCATTACATGGATGAAGCAGAATACTGCGACAGGATTTCCATAATGGATGAGGGAAGAATTGTAGCTATAGACAGTCCGGCTGCACTTAAACAACAATACCAGGTTGATACTGTGGATGATTTATTTATCCGTATTACCAGGCCACAAAAAACTGTATCATGAAAAGATTCCTGGGCTTTGTCAAGAAAGAGTTCCTGCATATTTTCAGGGATGTCCGCACAATGATCATTTTATTCGGAATACCTGCTGCCCAGATTATAATATTCGGGTACGCTGTAAGAACAGATATAAAAAATGCAGGTTTTGCTGTTGTTGACATGGCAAAGGATGATATAACAGATGAAATAACCCGCAAACTATCATCCAGCGATTTTTTTATCCTGAAAGAAGAGCTTCAGTCGGTGCAGGAGATCGATGCAGCATTCAGGAAGGGAGAGATAAAAGAGGTAATAGTATTCGGAGAGGATTTTGGCAAAAAGCTTGTCAGGGAAGGGCAGGCTGATCTGACTGTTATTACCGATGGGTCTGAACCAAATGTTGCCAGCCTGGTAACTAATTATACACAGGCAATATTACGCGGCTACCTGGATGAGTACAACAGTGGTCAGGCCACCTCACTTATCAGAATTATACCTGAAGTAAGGATGTACTACAACCCAAACCTTGAGAGCCAGTATATGTTTGTGCCGGGTATTATAACGCTTGTGCTGGTACTTATATGCGCTTTAATGACCTCTGTTACCATAACCCGTGAGAAAGAGTTTGGCACGATGGAGGTGCTCCTGGTTTCACCATTGAAGCCAATACATATAATACTGGGCAAAGTAACGCCCTATTTTTTCCTGAGCCTGGTTGATTTTGGTATAATCCTGCTGCTTTCGTGGCTGGTGTTCGGACTCCCGGTCCAGGGTAATATGCTGCTTTTGCTGGTGGTTACAATGTTATATATTCTGCTCGCACTGGCTCTTGGGATACTGATTTCAGTGGCATCAAAATCCATGCAGCAGGCAATATTTATCTCACTCATAGGCCTGATGCTGCCCTCTATTCTCCTTTCAGGCTTTATCTTCCCGATTGAATATATGCCCGAAGTATACCAGTATGTCACGCTTATTATGCCGCCCAGGTGGTTTGTTACGATAATAAAGAACGTTATGGTAAAAGGGACAGGCATAGTTTATATCTGGAAAGAGGTATTGATACTTTCAGGAATGACAGTTTTCCTGATTGTTCTGAGTGCCAGGAAGTTCAAAACCAGGCTGGAGTAATAAGATATGAGAACTATACTATACCTTCTTAGAAAAGAATTTACGCAGATATTCCGAAACCGCTTTTTGTCGAGGGCCATCTTCTTTATTCCCATTGTGCAGATGCTGATCCTCGTTCCTGCTGTTACCTTTGAAATTAAAGACATTAGGATGGGAGTGGTTGACCATGATATGTCGCCCGAATCGAGAGCAATAATATCCAAACTGCAGGGCTCAGAATTCTTCAACCTTAAATACTTTACTTTTAACCCGGGCGAGGCAGAAGACCTTCTGCACGCCAACAAATGCGACCTGGTTCTGATTATCCCGGAGGATTTCAGCAATGATCTTATAAGGGAAAAAAAAGCAGGCGTAATGGCACTGACAAATGCTATAAATGCAACTTCTGCACAGTTATCATGGGCCTATGTAAGCAAGCTGCTCCGCGACTATAATGCTGAGCTTATTGAAGAATATATTCATGCCGACCCTCCTTTGTTTCTGCCTGCTATAAACATTGAAAACAGTTACTGGTATAATCCCGACCTGAATTATAAATTCTATATGCTTCCCGGTATCCTGGTAATACTCGTAACTGCAATCGGCTTACTGCTGGCAGGGCTTAACGTAGTAAGAGAAAAGGAGATAGGGACTATTGAGCAACTTAATGTTACACCAATAAAAAAATACCATTTTGTTGTCGCAAAGCTGGTTCCCTTCCTTCTGATCGGGCTTGTTGATATGGCTTTTGGTCTCCTGCTGGGGAAGCTGTTTTTTAATATACCCTTTGCCGGATCAATCTGGCTCCTTGTAGGCTTTACCACAATATACCTTATTGCAGTACTGGGCCTTACCCTGTTTATGTCGAGCATATCAGGAACGCAGCAACAGTACCTTTTCGTAGTATTCTTTATCCTGATGATTTTTGTACTTATGAGCGGGATATTTACCCCGGCTGAGAGCATGCCGCACTGGGCCCAGGATTTTAATACCATTAATCCTGCTGCCTACTTTATGAGGGTAATCAGGGCTGTTATGCTTAAAGGGTCGGGCTTCCTGGATATAGTTCAGGATATCAAAGGAATCTCAATAATTGGTATCGCCACAATAAGCCTTGCAATCCTGGCTTACCGGAAAACTGCCTAAGAACATTAAATCAAAGCAAAATTCAACAATAACAAACAATAACTTAGTGCCCTAAGCTAATGAACAATGAAATACCTGTTACTTACTGCTGTTCTGCTCCTTCTTATTATATCAGAATCTGCTTACGCCCAGAATAGTATTTACAGAAAAAGAACCCGGGCAGTAAGAACAGAATACCCTCCAAAGATTGACGGAATTCCGGATGATGTGTGCTGGTCGGAATCAGAAATATTTAGCGGCTTCAGGCAATACGAACCATACAGCGGTGAGCCTTCAAAACTGAAGACCGAGGTAAGGATGGTTTATAATGATGAAGCCATCTTTGTTTGTGCAATTAATTACGACCCATCCCCCGACAGTATCAGAACGCAGCTGGGTCCCAGGGATGGCGACAGGGATATAATAGCCGATTATTTCAATGTTGATATTGTCCCCTATAACGACGGGATAAACGGCTATAGCTTTAAACTTACGGCTTCGGGTGTACAATCGGATATACGCAGATCTTCTGGGGCAGGAGGCAGGGATCTTAACTGGGATGCCGTCTGGCACAGTGAAGCCAGGATTACTGATGAAGGATGGATAGCAGAGTTTAAGATTCCCTTCTCGGCAATCAGGTTTCCTGCAGACTCAGAAGATGCCTGGGGTTTTAATTTCTGGCGATATGTGCAACGCTACGGTGAATGGTCATCATGGAACTATGCGGATAAGAGTCATGGTACAACAATAAACTATATGGGAGAGCTTGAAGGGATAAACGGGCTTACGCCCCCTGTAAGAATCTCGCTTACTCCTTATGTTTCGGCTTACCTGGAAAGAAACGGAGAGCTTAAAGAATGGTCGCGGGCCTTTCATGGCGGAGCAGATTTAAAAATCGGCCTGAGTGAGGCTTTTACACTTGATGCAACACTAATACCCGATTTCAAACAGGTAAGGTCTGACGACCAGGTACTTAACCTTAGTCCCTACGAGGTAAAGTATAATGAACGACGGCAGTTCTTTACCGAAGGCACCGATGTGTTTAACAAGGGAGGAATATTCTACTCCCGGAGAGTGGCATCAAAACCCGGTGGATATTCAGATGCCAGGTCATCCTTATCAGAAAATGAAATTATTACTAATAACCCCGAGGTGTCGCGACTGATTAATGCCACCAAAATATCAGGCAGAACAGCCGGTGGACTGGGGATAGGCATCTTTAACGGCATTACTGCCCGCGCCGAAGCAGAAATTAAAGACACACTTAACGGAACCCTCAGAAATTATATTACCCAGCCACTGGCCAACTATAATATGCTGGTGCTGGATCAGAACCTGGGAGGCGGATCTTATATCAGTCTCGCAAATACAAACGTAATGCGCAGGGGAGAAAATACCGGCAGAAACTATACAGCCAATGTTACCGCAACTGATTTCAGGTATCTGAGCGAAGATGGCACTTACTCGGTCGGCGGAATATTTGGCCTGAGCCAGAAATATTACTCAGGCCAGGATAATATTTTCGGGCATTCTGTTTCTATACACGGCGGAAAAACAGGAGGCACATTCACCGCTTCCTATAGCTTTTCTTCGATAAACAATACTTACGATCCGAACGATATGGGCTACCTCAGGAGGAACAACGAGATTAACAATGCCCTGAGCCTGGGTTACAATATTTTTAAACCACGGGGTATTATCCTCTATTCATTAAACAGCATGTCGTTCAGGCATAGCATGTTACACACCCCCAGGTCTTTCAGCTCCTTTGGCTTTGATATTGAAACAAAAACCACCTTCATAAATCAATGGTTAATTGACCTGGAAGTAGATTATAACCCTCTTGAGAGCCGCGATTTCTATGAACCCAGGGTTGAAGGCCTGTTCTTTGTGCGACCCGCTTCAGCAGCCATCGAAGCAGACCTTACTACTGACATTCGAAAAGTAGTTTCTGCAACAATATCAACAGAATATGAAAATTACTTCTCTGCCTATTCAATGAGCAGGTATAGCTTTGCTCTATCCCCTACACTGAGGCTTAATAATAAATTTATTATCAGTCATACACTGGATTTCAGTAAATTCAAAAATGATTTCGGCTATGCAGGCATTAGAAATGATTCGGTATTATTTGGCCGGAGATCCTCCTCAACCGTAGAGAATATACTTTCGATCAGTTATATTCATTCAGCAAGGACCTACCTGAACCTGAGACTAAGACATTATTGGTCGCAGGCAGAATACCTTGACTATCATAATCTGGAAGAGGACGGGTATCTGAGTATATGCTCCTATGATCTTGAGAAAGACATAAATACCAATTACTTCAATATTGATATGGTATACAGCTGGAGGTTTGCCCCGGGTTCTGAATTAAATATTGTGTGGAAGAACTCACTCTACCAGTCATCGGGAGATATTGTAAGATCATTCAGCGAGAACCTCGAAAACCTTGTACATTCCCCGGCAATAAACAGCTTTTCGCTTAAACTGATCTATTACCTCGATTATCATACAATCAGAACTTCAGGGAAATAAGCGATTCTACCGGCCAGTGATCCGAGATAAATATTCCGTCATTCTTTACTGAGTGGATCCTGAAGCTGTGCACCTTCGAACCAGGCCTGGTAAATATATAGTCAATCCTGCCTGATCCTGGTGCATCTTTGAAGCCGTTAAAGGTATATTCTACACCCTCAGGCCCGGTTTCTGAAATTAAGTAACAGTCTGAAACAGGATTTGCTTCTCCTGCTGTAAGTGCGGCATAAGCCTCACTCTCAGGCAGCATATTAAAATCACCGCTAACCACAAAATTACTTTCACCTGCTATATCATATACCTGTTCCCTTAGTATACGGGCACTCATCACCCTTGCCGAGTCAGACATATGGCTAAAATGAGTATTAAAGTAAAAGAGCTCCTTCCCTGATTTTTTCTCTTTAAGTTTAACCCATGTGACTATCCGCGGCAGTGCAGCTCCCCATCCTTTGCTACCCGGTATGCCGGGAGTTTCTGACAACCAGAAGGTATTTGAAACAAGCAGCTCAAAGCGGTCCTTTTTATAGAATACCGGGTTCATTTCTCCCTTCCTGTCACCGTCGTCGCGACCGGCTCCAACAGAGGCATAGCCTGTAAGGCATGAATCGATATAGCTATACTGGTGCCACAGGGCCTCCTGCAATCCGAAGATATCAGGAGCCTGATCTTCCAGGAACTGAAGTGCCAGTTCCTTTCGACCGGGCCAGGCATTGTTGCCATCACGCTCCGTATCATAACGGATATTAAAAGATATTACTTTAAGTTCAATATCATTCTTACAAGAAGTAAGGAAAAAAAGGCAGCTTAGTACAAGAGTTAACAGTTTTCTCATAGAAATTATTCTGGAAGTTTAGCTCCGCATTTTTTACAATATTCAGCATTGAAGTCATGATCATCGTTCTGGCAATCGTTACAGGTAACAGCCCTTGTCTTTTCTTTGCGGATAAGACGATTCTGCTGGGTTATCTCAGCTGTAACTATGCCCGTAGGTACCGCGATTATTGCGTAGCCCGTCAGCATTGTAAGGCTGGCTATAAACTGGCCAAGACCTGTTACAGGTGCAATATCCCCGTAGCCTACAGTAGTTATTGTTACAATTGTCCAGTAAATACCTCTGGGTATCGACGTAAAACCACCCTTATCTCCTTCGACCAGATACATTATGGTACCAATAACAAGCACGACTACTGCCACAGCCATCAGGAAAACACCAATCTTTGCCTTGCTGGCAACAAGCGACCTCCGGAGTACAAAACCTGCCGAGGTATAGCGTGTAAGTTTTAATATCCTGAATATCCTTATCAGCCTTAAAGCCCTGAATACCAGCAGGCTTGATCCGCCTGTTATAAAAAGAGCCAAATAGCTTGGTAGTGTGGCAAGCAAATCTATAATCCCATAAAAACTAAATATATAACTGAGGGGTCTTTTAACACTAATGATCCGAAGAAAATATTCAAGGGTAAAAACAATTGTAATCACCCATTCAATATTATACAGGATGTTATGGGTGTTCTCACTCAGACCGGGAACTGAGTCAAAGATTACTACAGCAATACTGATCAGGATAATAAAGATGAGGCCGATATCAAATAGCTTGCCTTCTCTAGTATTACTATCAAAAATAATGTCGTGAATTCTCGATTTTAAATTTTCACTCATTTGCCCTCAATAATTGATTCAGGCTGAAAGTTATAAATTAATTTAGTATTTAAATATATTCTGTACGGAGTGAAAGTATCTTCTGCAGGGCTATTTAATATTTGATCCGGGAGGTATAAATTCATATAAACCAGGTATGTAATCATAAAGTGCTTTTACTACAACAAATGCCTTTTCTGTTCCACTAAAGGCATGCAGTCCTGATACAATTTTATCGACAGTAATATAAGGTTCCCAAGTATTCATTTCAGGGAAGTATTCATTTATTTCAGTTCTGTATTCACTGTAATTGTTAGAGCCAAAACCAAAAAACAGTCTGCCCGCCGCTGAGAAAGCTAATATATCAGAAGTTGATCTTCCCGGGTAGTCTGTAATATATTCCCACTGGTTCTGGCTTTGGCTATACTTATAAATTTTAATACCTGTGACCAGGTTACAGGCACACATATAAACTGTATTATTAAATGCTATCCCTGTGGCATTATCAATAATCATAAGAGGAAAATCTGCTTTCCTCTCCCATTCATCTGTTGCAGCATCATATTCCCATGTTTCATAGATGCTGGTTATCCCACTCTGCCCGGCATATCCGAGACTTACTACAGCTTTACCACCAAGGCCTGTAGCTGTAAATCCCCGGCGCGCCAATCCCGGGAAATCAGCTTTCCTGGTCCATTCATCTGCGGAGGGTACATATTCCCATAACTCAATTTCATGGCTGATATTTAAAACCAGCAGGAATATCCTGGAGTCAATCCTGAAATGGTCCACTATGAACTCATCGGCCAGTGCCGGAGCGTCAGACACTTTGGTATAGGCGCTTGTTGCAGGGTTATAGACCCATGTTGAGCCCGGATCACTTGTTGCAGAACCATTCTGTGAGATCCCGTAAAGCAACCCTCCGGTTTCGAACCAGTAGTTGATATCCCCGGGACACTCACTCGCAAAATCTGTATCTAGATACCAGGGGTAATACTGTTCAAAATATCCTTCAGAAATGCCTTCCATTCCGGATGCCCCAACACTAATCTTAACCTTTTCAGTTTTTGTAATCCAGGGGACTCTTACATAAATTTCATCCGCTCCTATCGAATCCACACTTACCTCCTTATCACCAAACTTTACCCTGGTTCTGGCTATAGACTGTGAAAAATTATCACCCCATATTTTTACCCTGTCTTCATATTCACCTGACTCAGGTGAGAATCCCTTTATTACAGGAGCTTTGCTACCCCTGGCCACAAAAGAGATTACATTTCCATTTACTTCAGTTGAGCCGGTCCTGGCGTAGCACCGGCAATAATAAGTTTTACCTTCAAGCAAGCCCCCGGTAATGCTATAACTGAATCCCGAACCTTCAGGACTGCCCTGGATGAGATAGAAGCTAACCGTAGGAGCCTCAATCTGGGGCGTAGTCTCATACAACCTGGGATTATCCTCCTGGTCCCATAAAAAGCCGTATTCAATTATTTCCTCTTCCGTGTTCCTCAGGATATC